>JBOGJN010000192.1:0-1267 GCA_050745445.1 Thermoanaerobaculia bacterium | reverse complement strand
AGAGCAGTCCTCCACAAGAGATTCCGTTTCATTGCCCCTCCTTCCCGTCCGGTTCTCGGACGGCTTTTGAGACTCCCGCCCCGCCCCCGCTCTTTGCGGAGGCCCTTTTGCGATTGCGACTCGAAACCATCGACCTTGTACACTGAAACTGCGACAATTTGAAGCAATTTAGGGACCAACCGATTGCTTCTGCGGACGAAACAGCTAAAGCCAGCTTTTGCAGGCAAAAACAGGCTGTCCACCCCATCCCGATGCTGTGCCAGGGGGGCTCGGAACCGGGATTTTGGATTGGAATCCAAATTCCCGATTCCGGCGGAGGCAGCCGCGCGGTCTGCTAGCATCCCGGCCCCATGGCCATTGCGCGCGATGCCTTCCTGCGCCGTCTCGAAACGACGCGGGCGGGGCTCTCCTCGATTCCGGCCGACGCCCTCTACGCGACCCCGTCCTCGAACCTCTCCTATCTCTCCGGGATCAACTTCTGGCGCAGCGAGCGGCTGACGGCGCTGCTCGTGTTCAAGGACCGGGAGCCCGTGGTTCTCTGCCCGGCCTTCGAGGAGGCGCGCTTGCGGGGCATGTCCGCTGTCGCCAACGTCGTCACCTGGGCCGAGACGGAGAACCCCTTTGCGAAAGCCGCGGCGCTTCTGCCCGCCTCCTCGGGGACGCTGGCGGTGGAACCCTCCACGGCCTATGAAGACGTGGAGCGGCTCGTCGCCGAGCGCCCGGGCTGGAAACCGATCTCAGCCGGCGGTCTCTTCGCGGCGCAGCGAATGGTCAAGACAGCCGAGGAGCTCACTCTCATCCGCCGCGCCGTCGCGGTCGCGGTGCCTCGATTTGCGCGAGCGTTCGCTTCTCTCTCGCCGGGCGCGGTGGAGGCCGACATCTCGGCGGCCTTCGGCGGCGACAACGTGGTGCATTTCGGCGAATCCTCGGCGCTGCCGCACGGGGCATCCACGGGCCGCACGCTGGCGCGGGGCGACGCGGTCCTGATCGACGCCTGGGACAAGCCGGAAGGGTACTTCTACGACATCACGCGATCGACCTTCTTCGGCAAGCCCTCCGACGAGTACGGCAAGGTCTGGTCGATCGTTCTGGATGCGCAGTCGGCGGCGATCGAAAAGGCCGCGCCCGGCGTGCCCTGCTTCGAGGTGGACGGGGCCGCGCGGCGCGTCATCGGGAAGGCGGGCTACGGCTCGTACTTCACCCACCGCCTGGGCCACGGCCTCGGCATCGACGTCCACGAGGCGCCCTACATGGTGGCCGACAACAA
>JBOGJN010000191.1:0-8979 GCA_050745445.1 Thermoanaerobaculia bacterium | reverse complement strand
ATCCGAAAAAGCGCGCCTGTGGTCTCCCTCTCCCGGCGGGAGAGGGTGTGGGTGAGGGGTGGGCTTAGTCGAGCAGTGTCAGTTCTTGATCCGGTAGTCCTCGCGCAGATGCCGCAGAGCCTTTGGCCGCGGCGTTCGCTTCGCGAACAGTGGCCAAGAGAGTTCAAAACGAGAGCGGGCACCCGTGCTCTTGTCAGTTCTTGACCCGGTAGTCCTCGCGAAGGTGGCGGAGCTCTTTCAAGGTGCCGCGCAGGATGCTGATCACGCGAGAGACCTCGCGTCCGTAGTACTTCATCTCGGCGTCGCAGTCGGTCAAGCCGTAAATTGCTTCGTCTTTCTCGAGGCGATCCTTCTCGTAAGACAGTCGCTCGATCAGCTCATCGACCTCCGTGCGCAGGACAAACGCGATGTCACGTATGCCGAGGAACCGGCTGCACTGCGGGCAGTGAACCTCTTCGCTCCCGTTCTCGGGCACGTCGTCAATGACGAACTGCCGCTCGCAGCGAGGGCACTCGAACACCTCTGGGATCATCGAGAGGAAGTCTACGCTGCAAGAGGGAAGAAAGACGGACCAAATTTTCTCGCTCCGGTGGCTGAACGCTGTGGAGGACAGAGGGATGGCATCGGTGTTGCTGCGGGGAGTCGACCTGCCAAATTCAGTCAGGCGTTTACTTTCCGAGTTCGCGGCGCGAGGAGTCTCCCGAGGTAATCGAGGGAGGAGCCTCGCGCCGCGGGAGCGAGCGCGCCGCGAGGGATCAGGAGCGCGGTCGAGGCCCTTTGGCCGAGCCGCGCCCCGGTCGCGTAGCGAGATCCTTCGCAAGCGCGAGCGACGGTTTGGTCGGGGCGAGAGGATTTGAACCTCCGACCACTCGGTCCCGAACCGAGTGCGCTACCAGGCTGCGCTACGCCCCGAAGGGCACGGGTTATACGCGATTTGGAAGAGGAGCGCAAAGGACGTTGTCGTGAAACGGGAAACGTAAAACGTAAAACGAAGAAGAGAACGGGGCCATCACCTCGTTTCCCGTTTCCCGTTTCCCGTCTATTGGATGCGCGCCGAAAGCCGCCCGCTCGAGTACTCGAGCCGCAGGATCCGCGTCTCGCCACCGGAAAGCTCAGCGTTCACCGTCGCCAAAGAAGAAACCGGAATGTCGGGGCCCGATAGCCAGACCTTCACCGCGATCGGACCCGGCTGCACCGGGACGACAGCCTCCACGGTTCCTGTCTCCTTCACTGTCTTGAAAAAGCCTTCTTTCCTCTTGAACGAGAAGGAGCGGCGCAGGAGGATCTGGTCGTTGACGGCGACCATGACGTTGCCTTCAGAGACCGGGGAATCAAAGAGCAGACGCAGGACCGGGTTTGCGGCGGCGCTGGCGACCGACGCCGCCGTTGGCGTCGGCGCGGCCTTTTCGGCGCGGCTCTCCACCGGAGACGCCGCAGCCACACGGCGTGACGCCGAGGCCGCCGCCTGCGCCCTCTCCTTCTTGGCCGCCTCCACTTCGCCGATCTTGCCCGCTGCCTCTTGCCGGATTCTCTGCGCCTCCACCTGCCCGCCGTCCAACGCCAGGGCCTCGGCGGCACGTCGTTCGGCCTCCGCGTAGTCGCCCTGCGCGAAAGCCGCCTGAGCCAGCTCGATCACCTTTTGCGCCTCGGCGCTCTTCCTGACTTCCTCTTCACGCATTTGCAACGCGCTCTCGGCCATCTGCGCGTACTGTCTGGCCTGCGCGTTGCCGGGACTTCGCGCCAGGAACCGCCGGAAAAGGGCCAGGCTCTGCTCGTATTGCCCTGCGCCAAAAAGCTTCTTCCCCATCTCGAGCGATTCTTTCTGCTCCCGGATCTCTCTCTCGAGGGCCCGGTCCAGAGGCACGCTCGGACGCGAAACCACCATCCGGCGCAAGAGGAAGGCGCCCGGCAGCGCGACCCACAGAACCGCGGCCGTCCCGATCACGACACGCCAGAACCAGATCGGATTCAACTCCGCGTGGACGAGCTTTCTCCAGTCCGTGCCGGCCACAACCCTGGCGATCCGACGCAACACCGCCAGCCACCCCATTTCGTCCTCGGCGGCCGGGGCCGGCCTGGGCGGCGGGCCAAACGGGCGCGGAGAAACCAGCGGGCGGGCAGCTCCGACATCGTCTTCTGGCGCGGTTTTGGCTCCGCGAGCTGCTTGACCCTTGAGCTCTCCGGCCGTCGGTCGTGAAGAGACGCGAGACTTGGCCTTGCTCAGGGTGGCGGGCGCTGCATCGGGCAGAGGCTCGGGCCTCTGCACCGGCCCCGAGGGCTCCTCCCCCGCGGGTTTGGGTGGCAGGACCTCCGTCGAGCGAGCGCGGGCTCTCCTGGCGGAGGCCCCAGCCGAACGCTTCGTGTCCTCCGGCGCCTCCGCCAGCAGGTTGTCCAGGTTGGCCAGCTTCAGCGTCGGCATCAGCTCGGCTTCCGAGACTCTCGTGCCCAGATCGGCAAGCGCTCTCTGCTCCTCCAGGTGCGCGTGCACCTGACGCAGGGCGAGCGCGAGGTCCTTACCGCGCTGGTATCTGTTCCAGGGGTCCTTCGCCATGGCGCGCGCCACGATGGGATTGAAATCCGCCGGGACGTCGCTCGAGAGTTCCGCGGGAGGCGTGAAGTCTTCGTGCACGATCTTGTAGGAGATCGCCGTCAAATTTTCGCCGAGGAAGGGCTTGCGCCTGGTCAGCAGCTCATAGAGCACGACGCCCAGCGAGAAGATGTCGCTGCGGCCATCCACGGGCGCCCCCGAAACCTGCTCGGGAGACATGTAGTTGGGCGTCCCGAGGAATTGGCCGCTCGTCGTGAGATTGGAGGACGCCACTTTCGCGATGCCGAAGTCGGTGATCTTGACCTTGCCGTCGGTCGTGATGATGATGTTGGCCGGCTTGACGTCGCGGTGGATGATGCCCTTGCGGTGGGCGTAATCGATCGCCTCGGCAACCTGAGCGATCATGTCGGCGATCTGGTCGTAGGAGAGCTGAGCCTTGTCGGCCAAAAGCATCTTCAGGTTCTTGCCCTCGATGTATTCCATTGCGATAAACGACGTCTGCTTCGAGACGTCTTCACCGATGTCGTGAATCGTCACGATGTTGGGGTGGGAGAGGATGCCAGCCGTCTGGGCCTCCCTCACGAAGCGCTCCCGGAACTCGCGCGACTCGGCGTCGTCGTCCCCCACGCTGGAAGCCCGGATCGTCTTGATGGCGACCAGGCGGCCGATCGCGGGGTCCTTGGCCAGGTAAACCACCCCCATCGCCCCTTTGCCGAGCTCGCTCAAGACCTCATAACGGCCGAGCCTTGTCAGCCGCGCGCTTGCGATCCCTTTGTCGGCCATGGAACGAAGAAGCTCCTTACCCTCTCTCCGGACACGGCACTCCCCCACCGTGCCCTCCAAGAGAGAGTCCCGAGTGCAACAAATTCTAGCCCTCGCCCCCCGGCGGGTCAATGACTTACGCGCTCGCGGCAGCGTATCCTGAGGCTCGTGAAGGGTTCCCCCGAGGCCATCCGATCCTTCCAGATCGAGCGCTATCGCGCCGGCACCCGCGATCGAGCGACGGACAGGACCACTGTCGAGGAACCTCTGGAGATCCGGGCCGGCGGTCAGACCCTCTGCGTCACCATGCGCACGCCCGGCCACGACTTCGAGCTCGCCGCCGGATTCCTGCTGGCAGAAGGGATCGTCTCCCGGCCGCAAGAGATCGTACGGATCGAGCATTGCCGGGACGTCCGTTCTCCGGAAGAAGAAGGCAATGTGGTTCTCGCTCGAGTCACTGCGTCTCTGTCGTCGCTCGAGTCCGCACGGCGGCTGCTGCTGACAACGTCCTCTTGCGGCCTCTGCGGGAAGGGCTCGATCGAAGCGATCCACCGCAGGTTCACGCCGGTGCCCACGACTGCGCCCGTGGCGCCGGAAGTTCTGGTCGCGCTCCCGGGCCGCCTGCGGCGTGGCCAGACAACCTTTGACCAAACCGGCGGTCTCCACGCGGCCGCCATCTTCACACGCTCGGGAAGGCTCCGAATCCTTCGAGAGGATGTCGGGCGGCACAACGCTGTGGACAAGGCGATTGGCCGGCTCTTTCTCGATGGCCGGGTTCCTCTGTCGGACGCAATTCTCCTCGTCTCGGGTCGAGCTTCTTTCGAGATCGTGCAGAAGGCGCTGGCCGCGTCTGTCCCCGTGGTGGCCGCGGTCTCGGCCCCCTCCTCGTTGGCGGTCGAGCTCGCACGGGAATCCAACATGACACTGGTGGGGTTCTTGCGCGAGGGCGGCCTCAATCTTTATTCCGGGACCCTCGCCGCTGCCCCCGGCGTGAACGCTCCAGCAGCGACGGGATAACCCAGCCGATCATCGTGCCCGCGAACACGAGAAGGCCGACCGCAATCAAAAAGGCAAAACCGATCGCGAGGCACGAGAGCACGGTCATGACGCCGGCGTGAAAAGTGAAGCGTGAAGCGTGAAACGTGGCCTGGACGGCCGCTTCTCCATCACCTCAGGGTCTCACATCTTGGTTTAACGTTTGACGCTTAACGATTCACGTACCTGAATATAATCCGCCCCCATGAAGATTTTCTCTGCTTCTGAGCTTCGAAATGTCGCCGTCGTCGGCCATAACACGGTGGGCAAGACGAGTCTCGTCGCCGCTCTTCTCTACGCCGCCGGGTCCAGCACGCGCCCGGGCCGGATCGAAGACGGCACCTGCCCGACCGACTTCGACACGGAGGAGATCGAGAGAAAGATCTCGATCAACCTCTCGTGCGCCCACGCCATCCATCGCGACACGAGGGTGACCTTCCTGGATGCCCCCGGCTACGGCATCTTCGCGCCCGAAGCGCGAGCGGCCGTCGCCGCGGCGGACTCCGTTCTGATCGTTTGCGACGCGGTTTCGGGTGTCGAGGTCCAGACGGAGAAGGTCTGGAAGTTCGCACAGGAGTTTGGGCGGCCCGTCCTCTTCGTGGCCAACCGGATGGACCGCGAGCGCGCCTCCTTCGATCGGGTCATGGAATCGCTCCAGAAGAGGTTTGGCCGGGGGGTGGTCGCCCTCCAGATTCCCGTGGGAGAAGAGAAGTCCTTCCGGGGGACGGTCGATCTCGTGCGCATGGAGGCGCACGTTCTCGAGGGCGGCAAACGCGTGGACGAGCCCATCCCGCCGGAGCTCGACGAGCGGGCCCACGCAGAGCACGAAAAGCTCGTGGAAATGGTCGCGGAAGGCGACGACACGCTGATGGAGAAGTTCTTCGCGCAGGGAACACTCGAGGCCTCCGACATCCTGCCGGGCTTAAAGGCCGAGATCGCCGCGCGCAAGATCTTCCCGGTCCTCTGCGCCTCCTCGGCCCTCGGCATCGGGAGCTTCCGCGTTCTGGATGCCTGCGTGGCCTTGCTCCCCTCCCCGGCGGGAGCGACGACCGACGGGACGGGCAAGGACGGCAAGCCTGTCAAGGTCTTCACAAACGAGAAGGACTACGCGGTTGCGCAGGTCTTTAAGACGGTCTCCGACCCGTTTGCAGGACGGATCTCCTACATGCGGGTGCGCTCCGGCCACTTCCAGTCGGACGGCAATTACTGGAACGCGAGCCGCGGCACGCCCGAGCGGTTTTCCGGTCTCTTCCTGCCGCAGGGCAAGGAGCACGTCAATGTGCCCGAGGCGCGCGCCGGGGATATCGTGGCGGTCGCCAAACTGAAGGACACCCTGACCGGAGACACCGTCACGACCAAGGACCACCCGGTTGTCTTGCCCAGGCTCGCGGTTCCCGAGGCTTCGATCGCCTACGCCATCGAGCCGAAGGCCAAGGGGGACGAGGACAAGATCTCGACGGCGCTCCACAAACTGATCGAGGAGGACCCTTCGCTCCACTTCCAACGCAACGAGGAGACCAAGGAGTTCCACCTGGCGGGCGCCTCCCAGCTTCACGTGGAGATCGCCGTGGCCCGGCTCAAGAAGCGCTATGGGGTCGAGGTCATCCTGCACCCTCCCAAGGTGCCCTACCGCGAAACCATCACGCGCAAGGCCGAGGCGCACGGCCGCCACAAGAAGCAGACGGGGGGACATGGCCAGTTTGCCGACTGCAAGATCCGCGTGGAGCCGCTGCCGCGGGGCGCCGACTTCGAGTTCGTGGACGACATCTACGGCGGCTCGATCCCGCGCAACTTCATCCCGGCCGTCGAAAAAGGAATCCAGGAAGTCCGCCGCAGGGGATTCCTCGCCGGCTACCCCATGGTGGACTTTCGAGTCATCCTGTACGACGGCCAGTACCACGACGTGGACTCCTCGGAGCTCGCCTTCAAGCTCGCGGGGGCGCTCGCCTACAAAGAGGCGATGGAGAAGGCCAAGCCAACGCTGCTCGAGCCCATCATGAATGTGGAGGTCGTTGCGCCCAACGAATACGTCGGAGACCTCATGGGGGACCTCTCCTCGCGGCGGGGTCAGGTCCAGGGGATGGAGACCGGTACCGACGACACGAGTATTCGGGCGCAGGTGCCCATGGCCGAGATGCTGACCTACGGCGCGCAGCTGCGCTCGATCACGCAGGGACGGGGATCCTTCCACCTGGAGTTCTCGCACTATGCGGAAGTTCCGCACGCCAACCAGGAGAAAATCATCGCCCAGTCAAAGGCCGAGAAGGCCGCCGCGCAGGGAGCCTGAACCAGGCGGAAAACGGGAAACGGAAGACGGGAAACGAACGGGACCTTCTCGTTTACCCTTTCCCGTTTGCCGTTTCCCGGCTCTTCACATCTTCGAGGCCGCGGCTCGATCGAGCAGCCAAAGCACGGAGCCCGATCGGGGCTTCACACCCGCGGCAGGCAGCGCACGGCTGCCCGCCCGTTTCCCGAGGATCTTCGCGGCGACGTCGCTCTTCTCCGCGCCGGCCACCAGGAACAGGATGCGGCGGGCGGCATTCACGCACGGGTGGGTCAGCGTGAGCCGCCACTGCTGGAGTTCCGCAACAAAGTTCGCCACCGCCAGTCGTCTTTTCTCGGCGAGGGCCGTCGTGCCCGGAAAGAGGGAGAGTGTGTGGCCGTCGGGCCCCAGCCCCAGCAACACCAGGTCGAGGCGCGGGAGGTCCGTTTCGGACGGGACCTGCGCCCGCAGCTGTGTCTCGTACTCAGCGGCCGCCTGATGCGGCTCTTCCTCGCCGCGCATCCGGAAAACGTTCGCCGCCGGAATCGCGAGCGGGTCGAAAAGCGTCTCTCGAGCCGCCCGGTAGTTGGATTGCTCGTGGTCGGGAGGCACGCACCGCTCGTCTCCGAAGAAGAAACGGACACGTTCCCATGCGATCGAGGGGGCAACGGAAGCCCCCGCCAGACGCCGGTGGAAGAGTCTGGGTGTGGAGCCTCCGGACAAAGCCACGCGAAAGAGACCGCGCTCGCGGACCGACTCCGTCGCGGCGACGGCGAATTTCCTGGCGGCTTCCTCCGCCAGACTCTCCGAATCCGGCAGGACACGAACCTCGAAGGCCTCCGGCGCGGATTCGGACAGCTTTTCTTCCATATTCCGCCGCTCACCTCGCCCGGCTAACTTTGAACTCTCTCCTCGAGGCCGGGCGGGCAACTGCCGATGGCACGACCCTGGTCATCGCCCGGTACTCGCTACAGAGTCCGCCAGCGCCGTCCTTCGCGCTCCAGGAACCTCTCCGCGGCCTCGGGTCCGAACGTGCCCGAGGCGTAATTCGGGAAGTTCGCCGGTGGACGATTCTCCCAGGCATGGATGATCGGCATGACGACCCGCCACGCGTGCTCGACCTCGTCTCCCCGCGTGAAGAGTGTCTGGTCGCCGTGCGTGACGTCCAGCAGAAGCCGCTCGTATCCCCCCGCGATCGGGGCGCCCAGCTTCGAGTACGGGAAGTCCATGTAGACGGACTGGACCTGAAGCACCGTGCCCGGGATCTTCGCGTCGAATTTCAAGGAGACCCCCTCGTCCGGCTGGATCCTCAGGCGCAGGACGTTCGGGTTCAAGGACCCGGCCTCCCGGGTGAAGAGGCGGTGCGGAACCCTCTTGAACTCGATGGCGATCTCGGAGACACGTTTGGAAAGCCGCTTGCCGGACCGGATATAGAAGGGAACGCCAGCCCACCGCCAGTTGTCGATGGCGAACTTCACCGCGGCGTACGTGGCAGTCGAGGAATTCGCTTCCACCTTCTCCTCCTCGCGATAACCCGGCACCTTCTTGCCGCCAACCACGCCCGGCCCGTATTGCCCCCGAACTGCCCAGTCGTCGATCGCGGTCTCGGAAAACGGCCGGATCGACTGGAGAACCTTCACCTTCTCGGCGCGGACTGCGTCCGCCTCGAATGCCGCCGGCGGCTCCATCGCCGTCAGACAGAGCAGTTGGAGGAGATGGTTCTGAAACATGTCCCGAATGATTCCCGACCGCTCGTAGAAGCCCGCGCGGTGTCCCACACCGACCGCCTCGGCCACCGCGATCTGCACGTGGTCGACATAGCGGTTGTTCCAGAGGGGTTCGAAGATTCCATTGGCGAAACGCAGCACGAAGATGTTCTGGACGGTCTCTTTGCCCAGGTAGTGGTCAATACGGTAGATCTGCCGCTCCGCAAAGACGGTCCCGAGTTCCTCGTTCAACTTCCGGCCGGATTCCAGATCGTGCCCGAAGGGCTTTTCGACGACGACGCGGGCCCAACCCTTCTCCGGTCGCGCCAGACCCTGCTCGCCCAGATGCTGGACGATCATCGGGTCCGCCTCGGGAGGCGTGGCGAGATAGAAGATGCGGTTGCGCGGGCCGCCGCGCCCGCCTTCGATCGCTTCGAGCGCCCCCTTCAACCTCTGGTACAGGCCCGGCTCCCCGAAGTTTCCTGCCAGGTACTGGATGACCGCCGGAAGGTCCCCCGGCCGGCCCTGCGTGGGAGGGGTGAACTCTCGCGCTCCGCCTTCCAGGTAGGCCCGAAAGTCCTGGTCACTCATCGGCGATCGGGCCAGGCCAACGATGGCGCAGTCGGGCGAGATCGCGCCGTCCCGCAGAAGATGGGCGATGGCCG
>JBOGJN010000190.1:0-1955 GCA_050745445.1 Thermoanaerobaculia bacterium | reverse complement strand
CCGGACTTCCCTCCTGTCGCTGCCGCCGCCCTTCCCGCCGGAGAACCGGAAGGTCATGATCCTGCCGCAGGTGCGCACGACGTTCGCGGCGCGGGAGAAGAACTACGCCCCGATCGCCGCCCTCGTGGCCGAGATGTCCGGGGCCCACGCGGGCAACGACCTCGTGCTCTTTCCCTCCTACAAGTTCCTCTCGGAGGTCGCCGCGCTCATGCCGAAGACGCGGGCGCACCTGATACTCCAGCGGCCGGAGATGCCGGACTTCGAGCGCCGGCGCATCCTCGAAGCGCTCGCCTCTCCTCCGCCCGAGGGGATCCTGCTCTTCGCGGTCTCGGGAGGAATGTACGCCGAGGGCGTGGATTACCCGGGCGAGCTGCTCTCCGGCGTCTTCGTCGTCTCGCCGGCGCTTCCGCAGGTGTCCTTCGAGCGGGAGCTCCTGCGCCGGTACTTCGACGAGCGCGAGGAGGCGGGATTCGACTACGCGTACCTGCAGCCCGGCATGACGCGGGTGGTGCAGGCGGCCGGGCGCCTCATCCGCAGCGAGACCGACCGCGGGGTCATCGCCCTCATCTGCCGCCGCTTCGTCGAAGAGCCCTACGCCCGCTACCTCCCCCGCGACTGGTACGACGAATCGCCCAGCGAGCTCATCACCAACCGTCCGGCCGAAGACATCCGCGAGTTCTTCGCGGGATATGGATCGCGTTCGAGAGAGTAGATCCGTCGGTCTTCGCCCGCAGGAGCGGAACAGCATTGCCATGTCATTCCGAGGAGCGAAGCGACGAGGAATCTCCTCCGGTTCGCGGTGACTCCTCGAGGAGGTCTCGCCAATCTGGGTTGACCGCTTCGATGAGCCGGACCTTCTTTTCCCGCCGCCATCCTTTGATCTCCTTCTCGCGCGCGATGGCAACTCGGATGTCGGTGGTTGGCTCGAAATAGACCAGCCGGTCAATTCGGTACTTCGACGTGAACCCTGCGACGAGCCGCCTCCTGTGTTCAAACATCCGGCGCTCCAGGTCATTGGTAACTCCGGTGTAAATCGTTCGGCCCCGGTTGGCGGCAATGTAGACCCAGTATTGACGCATCGGTGGAATCGGCACTCTACCCGGGCAAGCGAAACCTGGGTAGATCCCTCGGCCCTGCTGGGCCTCGGGATGACAAGGAGGGATGCCTCGGGATGACAAGGAGGGATGGCTCGGGATGACAAGGGTGCGTGCCCGGGCTCCGGACGACGACGGAGTACCATCCTCCGCATGAACCCCTACGAGAATCCGAAGACTCCCAAACTCACCGTGGATGCGTGGATCCGGGATGGGCGGGGGCGGTTGCTGCTGGTCAGGCGGGGGCGGCCGCCGTTTTTGGGGTCGTGGGGGCTGCCCGGGGGATTTTGCGAGTGGGGCGAGACGACAGAAGCCTGCTGCGCGCGCGAGGCGCTGGAGGAGACGGGGCTGACGGTCCGGGTGGGGCGGCTGCTCGGGGTCTACTCGCGGCCCGACCGCGACCCGCGCGGCCACAACGTGACTGTGCTCTACGACTGCAAGCGGGTCGCGGGCGAAGCAAAGGGAGGCGACGACGCGGCCGAAGCTCTTTGGTTTTCCCCGCGCCAGATCGCGAGCCTCGCTCTCGCCTTCGACCACGGCGAGATCATCGCCGGGCAGCTTTCTCGCCGTTCCCGACGTTCTCGACATTGCCCGGAGCCGGCGGCGGGTCCTTCTCGGCGCGCGTTGCGCGGCGGGCCTCCAGGATCAGCATCTCGCGGGCCGCGTCGAACTTGACCTTGTGGGCCTCGATGATGGCGACCGCCTCGTCGATGGACCGCGGCAACCGAACCAGATCGAGGTCCTCGGCGTTGACGAGCTTCTGGGGCACCATGTCCCGCCGCATCCACTCGACGAGGCCGCGCCACATGCCGCCCATCAGGATCACGGGCCGCTCGGTCATGAACCCGACCTGCAGGAGCT
>JBOGJN010000189.1:0-2501 GCA_050745445.1 Thermoanaerobaculia bacterium | reverse complement strand
GCCTATCCGCAAGCCCGCAAGGCCGTCAACCAGAAATCCGGCCAGGCCACGGAGGTTGGAGCTGTCCGTCTCTTACTTGAGGCCGAAAGCAGCACTCGTAGGGAAGCGTCAGGCCGGCGCGATGACGGCCAGGCCGTGGCTGCGGGCAGCCTCCGCTAGCCGGGCGTCGTAGGTCGCGAGAGCCTCGAGGTCGGGGCCGATTCGGAGGGCCGTCGCCAGATGAACCGCGTCGAGGGAGCGCAAGTGCGGCGGGTCGATCTCCGAGGCGAGATCGAGTATCGCGTCGTCAACCTGGATCAGGCCGATGTGGGCGAGAACCTCTGCGGCGCGCCGCCTGACATCGGCCGGCGCGCGGAGACGGCGCAGGGCGCGTGTGAGCTCGACGACGGCGAGTCTGCTCGAGGCTCTTTCGGGGGACGAGGCAAGGCGCAGCGTGAGAGCGTGTGTTTCCCGCTCGGGAACGATGAGCTTCACGAGAGCAGACGAGTCGAGGTAGAGGAGCTTTTCGCTCACAGCCTCTCTTGCCGCTCCTGCTCGAGGGCCTCGGAGAGGGGGAGCTTCCCGCGGGCCTTCTTCGGGGGGCCGAGCGCGAGCAGATCACCCTTCGGTGTCGTGGCCTTCCCGGCAGCAATCAGGCGCTGCAGCGGCGATGTCGCCGCCGGCACCCGCGTCAGCAGAGCCACGGGCCGCCCCCGATCGGTCACTTCCAGCGTCTCTCCGGCCGTCACGCGCCGCAGATAAACAGTCAGGTTCTGCCGCAACTCGCGGACCCCAACACGATGCCCGGGACGTTTCATGTAGCACAGTGTAGCACAGTGGCTCGGGTCACTCTCCAACCACCCCCGAGGTGGTCCCATGTTCGTGGCAAACTCCTGGTCCCATGATCGTGGAAAGTGACAGGCGAATGTCTGGCGTCCTGCCGTTCCTGCCGTCCCGAGTTATCCGACAGATCCTTCTGATCTGGGCGGCGTGGAGCGTGGGGATATTGCTGCTGGCTTCCGCCGCACTGGTGCCACCAGTCGCCAACTCCAGCCCTTGGACTTCCGTCTTTCACGCTCCGCCGCTTGCCCGCTGGGATTCCGTCTGGTATCGCTCGGTCGCGACGGAGGGGTACCAGTACGACGCCGGTCGGCGCGAGAACAACGTGGGCTTCTACCCCCTCTATCCGCTCTGCGCCCGAGCGGTCTCTCGGCTCGTCAGCTCACGGCTCCTCCCGACCGGGATCGGGCTTTCTTTCTTGTGCCTCGGAGCGGCCCTACTTCTCGCCGCTGACCTCTTCGCCGAGTGGGGCGGTGCGGAGTCGGCCCTGCCCAGTGTGGCCGCGCTCCTTCTCTTCCCTGTCTCCTTCTACTTCGCCTCGTTCTATACGGAGTCGCTCTTCTTGCTCGCCACAGCCGCGGCCATCTGGGGAGCTCGGCGGGGGCGCTGGGCCGTGGCGGCGCTAGGAGGCGCTGCCGCGGCGCTGACGCGCTTCAACGGTGCGCTCGTGGTGCTGGCCATTGCGCTGATTGCTTGGGAGAGAGCCGGGCGGCGGTGGGCGGGGCTACGTCCCGGCCCCGCACTCGCCGCAGCTGCCACGCTGGCGGGCGCAGCGGCCTTCCCACTCTACCTCTGGTGGCGTTTTGGAGATCCCCTCCTTTACGTCAAGAGCAAGTCGGCCGGATGGAGCATCCGCCCCTCGCCGGTCTGGCGACTCGCTGCAGATGTCACACGGCGGGTCCAGGACTATGTTCGGGAGCCGAACCTCGGCGAGATGCTTTCGTACGCCTCACAGCTGGGAAGCGCCCTTCTCTTCATTCTTCTCGCTATCGCCCTGTTTCGTCGCGGCTTGAAGGCCGAAGGGCTTTACATGGCCGCGACGATGGCGCTCCTCGTTTCGAGCGGTACCCTTGATGCGATGGATCGCTTCGTCCTCGTGCTGTTTCCGGGCTTCTTCGTGTTAGCCGAGTTCCTCCGCCCGCGGCCAGCACTGGCCTTCGCCTATAGCTTCGGCGGGGTCGGGATCGGCATGGTCTTCCTCCACCGGTTCGTGCACTGGATCATGGTGTCTTGAAGTTCGATGCCGGAGAGGCGGCCACATCTCGAGAGGGTATCTTGGTGCGAAAGGAGGGACTCGAACCCTCACGGTTTTACCCACAGGTTCCTGAAACCTGCGCGTCTACCAGTTCCGCCACTTTCGCGGGGAACGGGAGAATACCGCGCAAGTCCCTTCGGAATCAATGGGTCACGCATGAGGATTCGAGACGCTCCTCTCGAGGTTCTCGACCGTCTCCAGGGCGGCCTTGACGCCGTTTGTGCCGTCTCGGCCAATCGGGAACGGGATCGCGCCCGCTGGAGTCGCACCGTCGATCGACCGCGCGGCGCGGTTGACCGCCTCGCGCACGGCGTCGAGAGTCGCCAGAAGGTAGGTGTCCGTGACGTTCTCATCGGCGTGCCCGAGGAACGCCTTCGCGACGGCGTGAGAGCTGACCGCCTCGACCCGGGTCGCTCCGGTCTTCCGC
>JBOGJN010000188.1:0-3422 GCA_050745445.1 Thermoanaerobaculia bacterium | reverse complement strand
TTGGCCGGGCCACGGGGCGCCACTTCAGCAAGATCCTGTCCACCCTGATTCTCTTTATCGGTTTCCTGATGGTGGCGTTCTCCGAGAAGAAGCAGGGGCTGCACGACAGGATCGCCGAGACGCTGGTCGTGCGCGACTAGAACTCCGGGGTCGCGGCGCTGACTCCGCGAGCGGCGGTTTACGGGACTGCGGTGACCGGCGGCATGGAAAGAACGCCCGTCTGCCCCAGGAGCCCCAGCGCCTTGAGCTTGCGGGCCACGGGTTGGATCGTCCGCACGGCCCGAACGAGAATCTCCGTGCTCGCGTCAGCCGCCGTTTCCTCCTCCCGCTTCCCACCGAAGCGTGACAGGACCGATTGAAAGAAGGTCCTGGGCTTCGGAAAGGTTTCGAGCACGACCGTTTCGGTGTCGGGGATCCGCGCGGCGCGCCTGGCCAGCCGAACCGCGGTGTCCAGCCCTCCGAGCTCGTCCACGAGCTTGAGCTCTTTGGCGTCCTCGCCCGACCAGATGCGCCCGCGTGCGATCTGGAGCACGCGCTCCTTGGGCAGATGCCGCCCTTCCGCCGCCTTGCTCGTGAAGTCCTCGTACACGCGGTCGAGCCACGCCTCGAAGCGCGCCCGCTCGGAAGGGGAGAAATCCCGGTTCGGGTCCCAGAAGAGAGCGTTCTCTCCCGCGTGGACCTCGTCGAAGGAGAGACCGACCTTTTCGAAGAGGCCCGAGAGGACGAACTTGCCCCCGAAGACACCGATGGACCCGGTGACGGTGGCCGGCTGCGCGACGATCTTGTCGGCGCTCATCGCGACGAAGTAGCCGCCCGAGCCGGCCAGGTTCCCCATGGAGGCGACCACGGGTTTCCCGGCCTCGCGCGCCCGCTTCACTTCGCGCCAGATCGTGTCGGAGGCCACGTAGGAGCCGCCCGGACTATCCACACGAAAGACAATCGCGCGCACACGGGGGTCCTCTGCGGCGTCGCGCAAGGCGGCGGAGACGGTGTCCGAACCCATCACGACAGAGTCCAGAGTGGGATTGGCTTCGCTTCTGCCGCGCACGACGGCCCCCACGCCGTAAACCAGCGCGAGCCTGTGGCGGCCTCTCGGATCGCCGATCTGCTTGCGGTATCGGCCGAGACCGACGAGCTCCGTGTTGCCTCCTGCTCGCCCTGCCACCACCTCGTCCCGGTAGCCGAGGCGATCCACGAGCTTGGCCTCCACGGCCTCTTTTCCGAGAAAGGGACCGCGGTCCACCGCGGCGCGGACCTGTTCGGTCGAAATCCTTCGACCCTCGGAGATTCCGCGGACGATCTGCGAGAACCAGGATTCCTTCAGCCTTTCCATGGCCTCCCGGTGCGCCGTGGTGAACTTCGTGTCGGTGTAGAAGTTCGCGGCGTTCTTGTATTCGTGTCTCTGCCCGAGGCTCGGCTTGACGGTCAGCTTGTCGAGCGTGCCGCGGATGAAGGGCGACTCCATCGCGATGCCCGTCAGCCAGACGTCGCCTGAGGGTTGGAGCCAGATCTCCTCGAAGGCGGTCGCCAGGTAATAGGACACGCTGCCGCTGCCGATCTCGCCGAAGGTCTCCGAAAAGGCGACCGCAAACTTCTTGCGGGCCCGGAACCGCCGCACGGCGTCGCGGATCTCCTGCGTCTGCGCGAGCCCCATCGGCGCGGCGCCGATCCGGGCCACCAGGCCGGCGACGGCGCGGTCGTGACCCGCCCGGTCGATCGTCTCGACGAGCTCACGCAGCGTCGTGCGTGTGGGAACGAGAAGTCTTCCGACCGGATTGTCCGGAACGCTCTCCGGATACTCGGTCTCGAGGTTGAGGTCGAGGACGATGCGGGTCCCCGCGCGGATCGGGCGGCCTCCCCCCGCGAACCGCACGACGAGCCCCGCGACGACACAAACGGCGACGAGAATCCCCGCGATCAGAAAGAAACGATTTGTCTCTTTTTTCATGATGGTCCCGAGCTCCCTTCTGGCGTGAAGGGAATTCTACGTTGGTGGGGGAGCCGGCGAATCGCTGTAGCATCCCGGGCCGTGACCCGCCGGGCGAGAAGCCTGCTCGAGGCCCTCGAGGCCTTCAAACGCGAACCGGCCCCGCGCGGGGCGGTGGAGAAGACGTTGGCCCTCCTCTCGCGCCGCGATTCTCCGGACGCGGAGAGCCTGATCCGCTTCCACGAAGCCCTTCTCTTCCTGCGCGCCTACCCGCAAAACGCCCGAGTGCTCTCCGGGACGGAGAGGCTGCTCGCGGGCTTCGCGAGGCGGGTCGAGCGGCTGGAAGGCCTGGGCACCGACCTCTCGCCGTTCGACGAGCCCGAGGTCGCTGGCATCGCGGGCACCACGATCGGGACCGATTTCTCGTACGATCTCGTCCGCTGGCTCATCGGGCGCCACGCGCGCCGTGTGCGGATCGACTGGGACGCCTGCGATGCGACGGAGCGGATGCGCGCGAGCTGGCCCCATTTTCTTCCGCTTCTCTCCGAAGAGGCCCTGGCCGACGCCAACGTGCCCTATGTCGCATGGCTTTCCGCCGCGGCCGGGCAAAAGAGCATCGATCCATCCTGGCTGCTCGGCCGCTACGGCCGCCTCCCCGGGGCGCAGGAGGAGCGGGCGGAGCGCTACGACGCCCTCGGGCTTCCGGTTTCCTGGGACCTTGGAGATTCTCTGGCCTCCCGCACCCGAATGCGGCGGCCCGCCCGGCGGATCTTCTTTTGCCGCAGGCCGCTGCTCTCGCGGCGGGAGGTCTCTCTCGAGTCGGAGTTTGCCGCGCCGGCGTTGCCGGTCCGCAGGCTTTCGCGGCGGGAAGGGGAAAAGCTCCTCGACATGGCCCGAACCTCCACCGCGGCGCGGTATCGGGAGTTCTACACATTCACGTATGGAGACCCCTCGGCCGTATTCGCGGCTCGCGTGGGCCGCGGTGTCGAGATCTTCCTGAGCGGCCTTTTGCCGCAACGGCGCCTCCCGCTTCGCGCGGGATACGCGGGCTTCATCGTCAAGAACGGAGTGCCCGTCGGCTACATCGAAGGGCTCGCATTTTTCGAGAGGCTCGAGATCGGCTTCAACGTCTACTACACGTTTCGGGAAGGGGAGTCGGCCTGGATCTACGCGAAGGTCCTGAAACTCCACTCCCAGGTCCTGGGCGTGACGTCCTTCTCGATCGATCCCTACCAGCTCGGATACGAGAACGCCGAAGCGATCGAGTCGGGAGCCTTCTGGTTTTACAGGAAGCTCGGATTTTGTCCGACCCGGGCGTCGATCGGGAAACTTCTCGCGACGGAGGAGCGCAGGATCGCCGCCGATCCATCGTATCGCTCCTCTGTGCGCACGCTGCGGCGTCTCGTTACCGGCAATCTACTGTATGAAGCTCCAGCCAACCCGCAATCTGAAATCCGAAATCCGAATTCCGAATTCCGAAATCCGAAATCGGAGT
>JBOGJN010000187.1:0-1196 GCA_050745445.1 Thermoanaerobaculia bacterium | reverse complement strand
CGGCTGACCGGGCCCTCCTCGGCGCCCGTCCCGGACAAGAAGTAGAAGGCAGGGATGAGATGCCGCGTCTCGAGGACGTCAGCGGAAACCTTCGGGGCGCCGCCGCGTAACAACGTCGCAGGATTCTGCTTCGAAAGGAGAAGGTCATGCGATTTGCGTCCACACTGCGGTTTGCCCTGCCCCTTCTGCTCGCCGCGGCCGCGGCGGGCGCCCAGATCCCACTCAACTTTCCCCAGGCGAGTCCCAGGGCCACGGTCTCCCAGACGGTGGGGCTGACCGACATCACGATCTCCTACCACCGGCCGGCGGTGAACAAGCGCAAGGTCTGGGGCGGCCTGGTGCCCTGGAACGACGTGTGGCGGGCGGGCGCCAACGAGAACACGACGATCGCCTTCTCGACACCGGTCTTAATCGGCGGTCAGAAGCTCTCGGCCGGGACCTACGGGCTCCACATGGTGCCGACCGAAAAGGACTGGACGATCGCCTTCTCCAACATGTCCGCGGCCTTTGGCAGCTTCAGCTACGACCCGAAGGAGGACGCCCTGCGCGTGACGGTAACCCCGCAGCCGGCCGATTTCGAGGAGAGGCTCTCCTACACGTTCGACGATCCGACCGAAACCTCCGTCGTCTGCGCCCTGCGCTGGGAGAAGCTGAAGGTCCCCTTCCGGATCGACGTCGACACGCCGCAGGTCGTCCTGGCCAGCATCCGCACACAGCTGCGCGGACTGCCGCGCTTCTCCTGGCAGGGCTGGAACCAGGCCGCCGGGTATTGCCTGCGCAACAACATCAACCTCGACGAAGCGCTCGACTGGTCCAACCGCTCGATCGCCATGACCGAGACTTTCCAGAACCTCCGCGTCAAAGCGGGCCTGCTCGAGAAGAAGGGCGACGCGAAGACGGCTCGTGAGCTGCGCGACAAGGCGCTCTCGATAGCGGCGGAGGCCGATCTCAACAACTACGGCTACCAGCTCCTGGGCGAGAAGAAGACCGACGAGGCCATCGTGATCTTCCAGCGCAACGTGAAGGAGCACCCCGCGTCCTGGAACGTGTACGACAGCCTGGCCGAGGGCTACGCGACCAAAGGCGACAAGAAGCTGGCCGCCGACTTTTACACGAAGGCTCTCGGCATGACCGCCGATCCCGCGCAGAAGAAGCGCATCACGGAGGCCCTCGCGAAGCTCAAGGCGTAGAACGCC
>JBOGJN010000186.1:0-10907 GCA_050745445.1 Thermoanaerobaculia bacterium | reverse complement strand
CGCAGAAGCGTCTCGAATTCCACGTGCGAACGGTTGTCGTCTCCATCGGTGATGACCACCAGAGCCTTTCGCCCCTCGAGAGCGCGGAACTGGTAAAGCCCCAGGATCACGGCGTCGTAAAGCGCCGTCGCCCCTTCCGCCCGCAGATCGCGTGACGCGCGCTGCAGCGCCGCGGAATCCGAGGTCAGTTCCTGGAGGAACCTCGGCCGGTCGCGGAACTCGACCACGAAGCCGCGGTCTTTCTCCCGCATCAGACCCCGGAAGAGCTCCGCCGCGGCCTCTCGGACAAAGGGCATCCCCTTCTCCATGGAGCCCGAGCTGTCCACCACGAGGCCGACGTTCAACGGCAGGTTTTCCGCCACCTCGAAGCCCGTGACCGTCTGAGGCCGCTCGTCCTCGCGTATCGCAAAGTCTTCGCGGCTGAGACCCTGGACAAAACGACCGTTCTTATCCAAAGCCGAGACGTGGAGCTGGACAACGTCCACCCGCACGCTTTCGACGGTCGTGGAGGAGCCCTTGAGCATCCGAAGGTCATTCGCCTCCTTGCCGTCCTCCGTCACGGCAGTCGCCCGCAGGAAGTTGGCGCGGACGTAGTCCGCGAACGGGATCGTTGTCTCGTACGGGCCGGTGAGCCAGGAGGCGAGCTTCTTCTCGTCTAAGAAAAGCTCGACTTTCTTGGCGACGCCGCCGGCGATCGACTGGACGGCCACCTTGACCCGCACCTTCCCGGCGGCGGGATCGAGCTGCGGAAGCACGCGAACGGCCACACGCGCGCTGCCCTCGTTGATCGCCCAGGCGTCCTCGTCGATGAGTTTGCCCGAGGCGTCGTATCCGACGGCGCGCAGCGTCTGCCGCCGCGGCACGTCCCCGAGATCGATCTCGACGGAATACGGAGGGCGCGTGCGCGTGACGATGAGGCGGTCCTCCAGATAGAACTCGACCTTCCGGATGGGGGGCTCGACCCGAGCCTCCAGGCGCAGAAGACCGACCGGAGCCTCACGCGCCGGGGGCATGATCTGCAATCTGGGAGCTCCCGGGTTTTCCGCTTTCTCCCCCGCCTGGTCGGCGATCACGATCGCCTCGGCCTCCGGTAGCGTGCTCGCCTCCGCGGGAGCCATCTCCGGGGCAAACTCGGTGCCGAGCTCCGGCACGGAGAGATCGATGATCCCTTCTCCGATGTCCTTTCCATCCGGTACGGCGACGACGAGCTTGACCCGGTAGGAGCCGGGTGGGACGGCCCGCAAGAAGGAGTACGTGAAGACCTTCCCGGCGTCCAGATCCCCGCTGACGGGATAGCGAAACGCCTGGACCACCTCTTCACCGCGGGAGAAGCTCCCCTTGAGCTCTCCGGAGAGAAACCGCACGCCCCGGGCCGACAGCTCCCGGGACAGCTGCGGCGCGGAGAGCCGGAGGCGAACGACTGTCTTGCCGCCGGCCATGCCGAGATACTCGGCCATGACCTCGAGCGGGAAACTCCCGAGCGGCGTCTTGAGCTCTGTCTGCTGCTTCTGGCCAACGGCGGCAGCCGGGAAGCCGCAAAAGGCGAGAAGCAGGAGCGGCAACGCAAGCCGTCTCATCCTGCCCAAGCGAACGACAGATGGGCGCCCGCCCATTCCCGGTTTCAGTCGTCCCGAGTGTGCTGTCCCGAACGGTTCTTCTTTACAGGGAAACGGCGGCTCCGGGCATACGTCCGGACTCCAGCCACACTGTCAGGGACGACGGGTGGCGCCGGACGAAGACCTCGCGCGCAGGAAGACCGCAGAGCGGACTTAAGCCGAGAGCTCTTCTCCGCTCCCTCTGGGCGCGTCGAGCGCCCGCTCAAGACGCCGACGGCAACAGGACCCGTCGGCCCAACTCGCAACTGCCCCTCTCCTTCACATGACTTCCGAGACAGAACAGAAGGCCATGGCGGCGATCGGTTCCGAGGCGATTCCGGCTTCGAGTCGAGCGAAGAACTCGACGGCCGCTTCGCGGAACTGACCCGGCGTGGTCAGCTGCGAGATCTGGACCCGCAGCGCGCGGCCATTGGGCAGGCCGTGCGTGTACCAGCCCGTCATCGTACGCAGCTTGTGGAGGGCCTCGGGCGGATCAAACGCGGAGGCCTCGATCGCCTCGAAGTGACCGAGCATCAGGTCCCGACGCTCGACGAGCGTCGCCTCCCGCGCCGGGCGGCCCGCCAGCCTGTCGGCGATCTGGCGGAAGATCCACGGGTTTTTCATCGTGACCCGGCCGCACATGACCGCGTCGCAGCCGGTCTGTTCGAGCATCGCGATCGCGTCGTCGGCCGTTTCGATGTCGCCGTTGCCGACGACCGGGATCGAGAGCGTGGCTTTCAGCTCCGCGATCCGATCCCAGTCTGCCCGGCCGGTGTACATCTGCCGCGCGGTTCGGCCGTGCATGGCCACCGCGGCCGCTCCCTCCCCCTCACAAATCCGGCCAAGCTCCAGAAAGTTCTTTCGCGACTCGTCCAGGCCCAGTCGGAACTTGACCGTGAGAGGGATCGTCAGGCGGCGTCTGACCTCGCGGATGATTCCGCGCGCCAGCTCCAGGTCTCCCATCAGGGCCGCCCCGGCGCATCCCTTCAAGACCTTGTTGGCGGGGCAACCCATGTTGATGTCGCAGACATCGGGACCGAGCTCCTCCACGATCTCGGCCGCCGCTCCCATACGCTCCCGATCGGAACCGTAGATCTGGATCGAAAGCGGCCTCTCCTCCTCGGAAAAGACCATCTTGCGGACCTGCCGGGCATTGCCGCGGGTGATCGCCTCCGAGGAGATGAACTCCATCGTGACGAGCCCCACCCCCCCGATGCGTCGGAGCATCAAGCGGTAGACATGGTCCGTGATCCCCGCCATGGGAGCCAGCACCAAGGGAGGGTCAATCGCAACCGAGCCGATCTTCAGCATTGAAGCCGTGATCTTAACGTGAGCCCGCCGGGCCCAGACCTGCGTAAAACCGGTCGGCGAGGTAAGATCCCGACCGGCGGAAGTTGCTGGAGGTGGTCATGTCATCGATCGCGAGCCGGGGTTCGGGCGCCGTCTCCGAGACTCTGGAGAGCGGCCCGTGGATTCGCAACCCGAAGTTCGATCTGCTCTATCTGACGGCCTCGGGAATCGTGGTCTTTCTCCCCTATCTCTCCTACGGTTTGCTCCAGCGTCTGGGAACCTCGGAAGGGACCGCGAGTCTCGTGGTCGGACTGGTCGTCACGCTGCTGGTCGGCGGGCCGCACATGTACTCGACCTATCTGCGCACGGCGCTCGAGCCCCGGTTCCGGGAGCGCTACGGCCGGCTGACCTACGCCCCCCTGGTCGTCATTCCGGTGCTCGTCGTCCTGGGCTCGATGTACGCGTTTCTGCTTCTCTTGACCGCGTTCTTCTTCTGGGCCTCGGTGCACGTCACGCACCAGGCGCAGTACATCTCGGAGACCTACCGCCGGAAGACCTCCCGCCGGGTGTCGGTGCTTGACCGCTGGCTGGACGGCGCCGTGATCCTGGGCGCCCTCTACACGGTGGCCATGTACAAGTTCGTCGATGGGCGATTCACGCTCGGCTCCTCGACCCTTCTCTTTCCCGATCTCCTGAAACATCTCTGGGTCGCCCGAGCCTTCACGGTTGGCTTTGCCGTTCTCTTTCTCTACTACGTCGTGCGCACGTCCGGAGAGATCCGCCGCGGGGAATCGAGTCTTCCCCGGTTGCTTTTCATGGCCGCGACGGTTGCGCTGGCCTTCGTGGTCCCGATCTTCGACAACCTGGACATCGCCTTCCAGGGGTTCAACACGTGGCACTCTCTCCAGTACCTGGTGTTGACCTGGTTCATCCTGTCGCGTCAGGCCGACCGCGGCCAGATCGGCAGCGGGTTCGTGCGTCGCCTCTCCGGGGTCTCCCGCACGGGGCCTTTTTACATGGCCATGGTCACAGCCACGATCATGTCTGGCGTCATTTACTTTATCCTCTGGAAGGGGCTGGGGCTCCCCCAGGATCGCAGCTACTATGTCGTGGTCCTTTCCTTCCTGTTGACTCATTACTTCTACGACCACATTCTGTTTCGGGATTTCGAGCCGCTGGACACCGTGCCCGCGCGGGCGTCCGCATAGAAGCTGTCAGCTGCCATTCTGAGGACCGGAGCATTCCTCCTGTCATTCTGAGGCGCGGAGCGCCGAAGAATCTGCCCTGGCCGTCAAATCCAAAACAGATCCTTCGCTTCCCTCAGAGCCTGCCCTGAGCGGGGGAAGACAAGGCTGGGAGTGACGGGAGCAGATCCTTCGCTTCGCTCAGGATGACAGGGAGGGAGAGCGCGAAGGGATGACATTAGTGGGACAACTCCTCGTAGGACCGGACCGACGTGTAGCCCTTGGGTTTCGCGAAGAGATCCTCGTCCGCCCCGATACGCACGTCCAGAAGCTGGGCATCGGTAAACGGCTGATACTCATCGTTGGCGTCCTTCTTCTCGTGCTCGACGCGTACCGGCAGGCGCTCGAGATCACGGGCAACCCAGAGGACGACGTGGTCCCCCGACGGCAGCGTCATCCGGTAGCGGTCGCACGGATGCATCCCCTGTGTGCCGTCGTCGATGCGGCGAATCTCACCCCCGAACCGGTGCCCGTAGGCCGCCGAATCAAAGTGCGGGTCGAGCGGATACCCCGGCACGAGCTCGTCGGCGGCAGACCAGGTTTCCTCGAGGATCTTTTTTGTCGAAGGACGAAACTGCCAGATCTTGCCGAGGTCGGGTCTCAGGATCTTCACGAGTGTCGAACCCTCGAAGACGCCGTCGACGCGTCTCTTTTCACCCCGCACGGCGATCGCGTAGCGGTTCTCCTTGGTAAAGACGAGCAGCGCCCGGTAGCCATCCTTCGAAACGGTCTTTAATCCGCCACAAGAAGCGGCCGCCACGAGGAGGGCGGCGATCAAGATCCGTCTCATTACGCGCATTCCCTTGCGTCTCAACTCTAACCCCGTCGCGGACCGGCATGGCCTGTACCGCGCCGTTCACAAATCGCAATTCGCAAATCACAAATCTCCATTTGTTTCATAATCGCCCCGCATGACCTGGTGGGAGTCCTGGTTCGGGGAGGAATACCTCGAGCTTTATCCCCACCGCGACCTCGCCTCGGCCCGCCGGGAAGTCGCCTTCGCCATCTGCCACCTGGACCCCGACCCGACGCCATTGCTCGATCTCTGCTGCGGCTCCGGGAGGCATTCGCTCCCGTTTGCCGAGCGGGGTTTCCCTCCCATCGGCCTCGACTATTCGGCGCCACTTCTGGAACTCGCGCGGGCCCGAGATCGCCGCCTGCCTCTGGTGCGTGCAGACATGCGCTCGCTTCCGTTTGCCGACGGGAGCTTCCGCTCCGTCGTGAACTTTTTCACGAGCTTCGGATATTTTCTGCGGGAGGCCGACAACGTGGGCGTGGTCAACGAGATCCACCGGGTGCTGACGAAAGGCGGGCGCTTCCTCTGCGACACGTTCGGTCTCAACTACGTTCGGGCGCGTCTGGTGGAGCAGGAGAGCCGTTCTTCCGGAGACCGGGAGTACCGCATCCAGCGGCGGTGGAACCGGGAGACACGCCGTGTCGAAAAGGAAATCGAGGTGCGCCGCGGCGGCTCGACGGCGACCTTCCGGGAGAGCGTGCGCGGCTACCAGGCGGAGGAGCTTTACGAAATGTTCCGGGGGGCGGGGTTCGTTGTGGAGTCGGCATGGGGAGACTTCGACGGGAGCTCCGCGACGACCGACTCCCCCCGGCTGATCTTGCTGTCCAGGAAACCGGCTTGAGCGACATCGTCCCGTACAGTCGCTATCCGGGCCTTCCCGCGCTCTTCGGGGACTTCCTGGCCGGTCTTCCGGGCTTTTATCCCGATGCGCCGACACTGGAGGCCGCGGGCAAACGCGGCCGGGAGCTGCTCGGGACGCCCGCAAGGATTCCGGCGGACGCATTCCGCTTTCGGCATCCCCGCGCAAGAGTCCTGGCGCAGGAGCTTGCCTCCGGAGGGGCCGTGGCCGTCGTCACCGGGCACCAGGTGGGTCTCTTCACCGGGCCGCTCTTCACGCTGGTAAAGGCCTTCGACGCGATCCGCGTGGCGCGGCAGCTATCCGACGGCGGTCTTCCCGCGGTGCCCGTGTTTTATGCCTTAACCGACGACCACGACCTGGAAGAGATCGCGCGCACCGCGCGCCCCGGACCCGAAGGCCCGGAGATCCTGACGCTCGAAGGCGCCGACCGCGCAAACCGCCGCCCGGTCGGAACTCTTCCGATTCCTCCCAACATTGCGCGAGTCCTCGATGCCTTTCGAAAGGACGCACGGACTCCCGAGGGGGAGCGGATCCTGGAGGCCTTCGCCCGCAGAAGCGCGCCCGGCACCTCCTACGGCGATGCCTTTGTCGAGACCCTGTTGGATCTGCTCGAGCCCGAGCCGCTGCTCGTGCTCGATCCCCTCGGCAAGGAGGTCCAGAGCGCGGCCGGGGAGCTCTTCCAACTCGCCACGCGCAGCCAGGACAGCATCCGCGAGACGCTTGGCAAGACCGAGCAACGGCTGCGCGAAGAGAGAAAACCCGTGCCCGTTGCGCTTCGACCCGGCTTCTTCCCCTTTTTCGCGATCGAGAAGGAAGAGCGCCGCCGCGTCGAGGATCTCCCTTCGATGCTCGCGCGTCTCGAGCGTGAGGAGGTCGCCGTCTCCGCCGACGTTCTGACCCGCCCCGTCTTGAAGTCCTTTCTGCTGCCGACCGCGGCGAGCATCCTCGGGGCGGCGGAGATCGCCTACCACGCCCAGGCCTTGCCTCTCTTCCCGATCCTGTCGGTGCGGCCGCCGGTCCTGCTGCCCCGCTCGCACCTGGTTCTGCTCGGCCCTGCGGAGCGGCGGGCCGTGCAGGCGCTCGGCATCCCACGGCCGGATTTGCTGTCCCCCCGCGACAACGCCATCCCCGCTCTCCCTGAAGAGGAAGCGCTCCGCCGCATCGCCGCAGAAACAGACCAGCACCTGGCCGCGCTCGAGACCGGTCTGCGACCGTTCGATCCGACGCTCTCCGGAGCACTCGAAACCGCGCGGCGCAAGGTCGCGTATCAACTGACGCAGCTTGAGCAGCGCATGAGAACGGCGGCAGAGAGAAAGGACGAGGTCGCCTCGAGCCGGCAACGGCGTCTGGACCTGATGCTGCGCCCCGGAGGAACGCCGGCCGAGCGCGTGTATCCCCCCCTGGTGCCGCTGCTCGCCTTCGGAGCGGAGTCGCTCAGGGCCATTCGCCAGGGGGCGCGGGGGGATTTGCGCGGCGCCGTCATCGTGGATCTCGGTGTGGCCGCGCGGGAAGGGACCTCGAAGCCAGATGGCGGTTGAGATCCTGGCCGTCGGGGCGCATCCGGACGATGTCGAGCTTGCCTGCGCCGGCACGCTCGTGATGCTCAAGACGCAGGGGCGCCGCTTCGGGATCGTGGACCTGACACGCGGGGAGATGGGGACCCGCGGCACGCCTTCCCTTCGGGAACGGGAGGCGCGGCGCTCGGCCGAGATTCTGGGCGCGGAGTTTCGCGAGACTCTCGACTTCGGCGACGGAGGGCTCTCCCGCTCCCGCGAGAACGAGCTCGCTCTGATCGACCTGATCCGCCGGGAGAAACCGCGTCTGATTCTGACCTCGTATCCGGACGACCGCCATCCCGACCACCGCCGCGCGGGCGAGCTTGTCACGGACGCGGCCTTCTACGCAGGCCTCGCCAAGATCGCGACCCGGCACCCCGCGCACCGGCCGCAGCAGACGGTCTATTACTCGGCCGCGGATCTGCACACGCCGAGCTTTGTCGTGGACGTGACACCCGCCATGGAGAAGCGGCGCGCCGCGATTCGCGCCTACGCAAGTCAGTTCCACGACCCCCAGTCCCGCGAGCCACAGACGCTCCTGTCGCAGGAGACGTTTTTGGCGGCGGTGGAGGCCCGGGCCCGCCATTTCGGGTTCCTGATCGGCGTCGAGTTCGGCGAGGGGTTCGTCTCAAAGAGACCGCCCAGAATCGACGACCCCATCGCGGCGTTCGAAGGCTTCGAACCAGGGTTCTAGGAAGTCCAGAATCAAGGGTCAAGAGTCAAGAGTTCAGACATGAAGAAACGGCCTCAGTCCTCAAACTCTCGACTCTCGACTCCGGACTCTCAACTCGATCTTCACGCGCGGAGAGTCCGCGCGTGAAGATCGGCATCACCTGCTATCCGACCTTCGGCGGAAGCGGTGTCGTGGCAACCGAGCTCGGCCTGGCGCTCGCCGACCGGGGAGACGAGGTTCACTTCATCTCCTATGACCTGCCCTCGCGTCTGGCGTTGCCGCGCCCGCGTGTTTCTTTCCACGAGGTGGTCGCCCCGACCTATCCCCTCTTTGTCTCGCCACCGTACACGCTCGCGCTGGCAACAAAAATGGCGGAGGTCGCGGCGCACGCGAAGCTCGATCTGCTGCATGTGCATTACGCGTTGCCCCACGCCATCTCCGCCATCCTGGCCCGGGAGATGAGCCAGGGCAACGGCATCCGCTTGAAGGTCCTGACGACGCTCCACGGCACGGACATCACGATCGTTGGGCAGGACCGTTCGTATCTGCCGATTACCCGCTACGGAATCGAACAGAGCGATTGCGTGACCGCCGTGTCGAGGCACTTAGCGGAGGTCACCGCTCGCGAGCTGTCGGTCCACCGCAAGGTCCACGTCATCCCCAACTTCGTCAACCCACAGCTTTACCGCCCCGACGGGGCCTCGCCTTTCGCCCACACGCTCTTCCGGCCGGGAGAGCAGGTCTTGATCCACATTTCCAACTTCCGGCCCGTCAAACGCATTGCGGATGTTCTCGGCATCTTCGAGCGCGTGCGGCGGCAGATGCCTGCCCGCCTGCTTCTGATCGGGGACGGACCCGACAGGTCGCTCGCGGAACGGCTGGCCCGACAGGGAGGCTTCGAGGACAAAACGGTCTTCCTCGGCAACGTGGCGGCCGTCGAGACGATTCTGCCGGTCGCGCGGCTGCTCCTGCTGCCGTCCGACGCGGAGTCCTTCGGTCTGTCGGCCCTGGAGGCGATGGCGTGCGGAGTTCCCGTGGTCGGAACGGCGGCGGGAGGGCTGCCTGAGGTCGTCGACGACGGCAAGACCGGCATCCTGCGCCCGGTGGGAGACGTCCCCGGAATGGCCGCCGCGGCGCTCGAGCTGCTGGGAAACGAGCAGCGGTGGCGTGACTTCTCCCGCGCGGCCCGCCGGAGGGCCGTCGAGGACTTTCCGAGAGACGAGATCGTTGGACGCTACAGGGCGCTGTATGAAGAAACACTCGCTTCGCCGGGAAACGGAAAACGGTAAACGGAAGACGAACCGAGAGCTCTTCCCCTTCGTTTCCCGTTTACCGTTTCCCGTCTTCCGGCAGGTGCCAATCCGAAAGTCCCTTCAGGCCCGCCTCCCGCTCGGCCGGGCCGCAGAAAGCGGCACGCCAGGAATTCTGCGCGAGCTTTCGCAAGAGGTCGGTGGAGAGTCCGAGCTCTCGCCGCGCGAGGTCGTACTCCCCTGCCGTGCTCGTCCCGAAAAGCAGGGGGTCGTCCGCCGACAGAGCCACACGAACGCCTGCCTCGAGTAGCCGCGGCAGAGGGTGTTGCCGGAAGGGAGCCAGCGCTCCGGTGATCCGGTTTCCCGAAGGAGCCACGCAAAGCACCGTACGCTCATCGGCCAGCCGCTCGAGCAGCCGATCCTCCAACGCCGCGGCGATGCCGTGGTCCAGCCGATCGGGTCGGAGGGAATCGAGCGCCTCCCGGACCGATTCCGGTCCACCCCACTCGCCCGCGTGGACCGAGGTCTTCAAGCCGAGCGCACGGGCTCTTGCATAGACGCCTGCAAAGGACGCGGCGGGCAACGCGTTCTCGTCTCCGCCCATGCCAAATCCCACCACCGATGGCAGCGGGCGCTTCTCGTGCAGATCCAGAACGCGATCGGCGGCGTCGGGACCCCATTGCCGCACGGCGTCCAGCAGAATCCGGCAGTCGCAGGCACCCGGGCGGGCCTGAAACCCTTCGTGGATAGCCGCAAGACATGCGGCAGAGTCGAGGCCCATGCGCCGGAAGATCTCCGGCGAAACGTAGATTTCCGCATAACCCACGCCCTGCCGCGTCAGCCACGCCGCAATGTCCCGCGCCGCCAGGGCATAGTCTTCCGGCTGACGGAAGACACGGCACAGCTCCGCATAGAGAGAGAGAAAGCCCGCCGCGCCGGCGATTTCCGAACGTCGTCTCTCGAAGACGGAACCGTCGGCGAAAGGGTGTCCTGCGGACCGCGCCAGCCTCTCGAGGGTCTCGACCGGAAGGCAGCCCTCGAAATGGAGATGGCAGTCGGCCAGAAGATTCATGAGAGTTGCGAGTCGCGAATTGTCAGTCGGCGATGAGGAACCGCCGCGGACCGGTCTTTTCCCCGCCTCCGAATTCTCAGTTCACAATTCACAATTCCTCATTCACAATTGGCCATGCGCCGCACCCGTATTCTGGCATTCCTGCTGGACGTTCTCGTCTGTGCCGCTCTGGCGGACGCGGTGGGTCTCTGTGTCACCGGCGTGATCTGGTTCTGGAGCCCGGGCTGGCGCGGCGCCATCCCATGGATTTGGGCGGGAGCAGCGGCCCTCGCCGCGGTCGGCTTTCTGCTCCGCGATGTCTCGGGAGGCAGGGCCCGGCAGTGGCTCGCCCTGCAAGCGATCGACCGGGAGGGACATCCGCCGGGGATCCGGGCCTCTCTCCGCCGTAACTGGCCGCTCTTGATCCCGATCTGGAACCTGGTCGAGGTCTGGCCCGTTCTGCGCCGCGGCCAGGCCGAGCGCCCCTCCGACAGGAGGAGCGGCATCCGCATCGTCTCGACGGGATGATGCCGATGAGAACCTTTTGACGCCCTATCCGTTAGAGAATGACGGAGACCGTATGCGCCGAGCCG
>JBOGJN010000185.1:0-1569 GCA_050745445.1 Thermoanaerobaculia bacterium | reverse complement strand
TCGTAGAGCGTCTGGCGGGTGACATCCAGCTCTTCGGCGGTGCGACTGAGATTCCAGGCGTGCGCGATCAACGCGCGCTCGAGCGCCTCCTTCTCGGCCTGCGCCTTCGCGTGCCGCAGCTTCACGGCCTCCCGCGCCGGCTTCTTCCACTCGAGCTCCAGATCAGCCGGCTGAATCACGGGACCCTTCGCCATCAGCACCGCGCGGTTGATACGATTCTCCAGTTCGCGGACGTTGCCAGGCCAGGCGTAGGCGCGAACAGCCTCGAGCGCTTCGTCCGAGAGCCCTTTCACGCGCGGGTTCAACTCCTGCCCAAACCGCGTAGCGAAGTCCCGCGCCAGCAGCAGCACATCCTCGCCCCGTTCACGCAGGGGCGGGACCGTGATCTCGACCACGCTGAGGCGGTAGAACAAGTCTTCGCGAAACCGGCCCTCGGCGATGGAGGCCCGAAGGTCGCGGTTCGTCGCCGCCATGATCCGAAGATCCACCCTGATCTGCCCCCGGCCGCCGACTCGCTCCAGTTGGCGATCCTGAAGAAAGCGCAGCAGCTTGACCTGGACGGCCGGCGAGATCTCGCCGACTTCGTCCAGCAGGACCGTCCCGCCCTCCGCGGCCTCCAGGCGACCCTTCTGCTGCCGATCGGCGCCGGTAAAGGCGCCCCGTTCGTGGCCGAAGAGCTCGGACTCCAGTAACGTCTCCGGGATTGCGGCGCAATGGATCGGAACGAACGGCTTGGCGGCCTTTGGGCTGAGCGCATGGATGGCGCGTGCGACGACTTCCTTGCCGGTCCCGCTCTCCCCGGTGATCAGCACCGAGATCGGGCTGGGCGCCACCCGCCGGACTGCGTCGAACACCCGGTGCATCACCGGGCTTCTCCCGATCATTCCGCAGAACGAGCCTTCCACCGGGATTGTCTGGGATTGCCGCCACTCCTCCTCCAGGGTGGCCATGTGATGCGCTCGCGCCAGAATCACCCGCAGCGAGTTGATGTCGGCCGGCTTCGAGACATAATCACAGGCCCCGCGCTGCACGGCCTCGAGCGCGACGGCTCGCCCCTCATTGCCGGTCACGACCACCACCTTGGTTCCGGGCTCGAGCTGGAGCATCTCCCTGAGCGCCGCCAGCCCCTCGGTGGCCGCATCAGCGGCCGGAGGCAGGCCCAGATCCAGCACCACAAGCCGCGGCGCCTGCCGCCGGAACAGGGTCAGGGCCGCCCGCCGGTCGCCGGCCTCCAGCACGGCGTACTCCGTCGAGAGCGCCCACTTCATCTGCTCGCGAATCTCCGCGTCGTCTTCGACGAGCAGCAGCTTGGGATGTTTTGGGTCAGGCGTCATCAGTAGGCAGTTCTCAGTTCGAGGTTCGAGGTTCTCGGGCCCTCGCCCATCACCCATTAGCCACTCCTCACCGTCTCCTCTCCCCCTGGGGGGAGAGGGCTAGGGTGAGGGGGAGAGGGTTGGGGTGAGGGGCAATCGGCAATTCAATTCGCACGCTCGTCCCCTTCCCCACCTCGCTGTCCACACGGATCGTGCCCCGATGCGCCTCGATGATCCGCTTGCATTCGTACAGCCC
>JBOGJN010000184.1:0-3813 GCA_050745445.1 Thermoanaerobaculia bacterium | reverse complement strand
TCGTATCGCTCCTCTGTGCGCACGCTGCGGCGTCTCGTTACCGGCAATCTACTGTATGAAGCTCCAGCCAACCCGCAATCTGAAATCCGAAATCCGAATTCCGAATTCCGAAATCCGAAATCGGAGTGGGACCTGTTTCATATTCGTAATCTTGGTCTCGCCGTAAATGGCCGGATGGCGCGCGAGTTCGGGGGGGACGCCCAGAGGATCAAGGCATCTTCGACCGGCCGCGTCGCCAGGCGGCTCGGTGTCTCCTTGAAGAACTGGAGTCCGGTCGAGGCGACGGCTTTCGAGAACTGGGCGCTCGTCCTCGATCTCGTTCCGGACCTTTCCCGCTGGAGTCGCCCGGAGAAGGAGGCGGCCCTCGCGATCGTGCGCGCCAAGGCGGGCCGCGAGGAAAGGCGCTACCTGCGTCTCATGCAGAGGCCCTCGCGCCTGCGAGAGGCGGTGCTGAGGCTCGGGTCCGGAAAGTAGCCCCCTCACCCCAACCCTCTCCCGGAGGGAGAGGGGGAAGAGTGACCCGATGTTTTGCTATTCTGGTTCTCCGGACTGACCATATGACCCGAGAAAAACGAAACGATCCGACGGTCCCCGAGACGACGCGGGAGGGGCGCAGGCGCTGGGAGCAGGCCACCCGCGAGTCCTTCGCGGCAAAGCCTCCGTGGAGAAACGATTTCACGACGGTCTCGGGGGCGAAGGTCAATCCGCTGGCCGGACCGGACACACTGGCCGGCTTCGACCCGGAGCGGGACCTGGGCTGGCCGGGGGAGTATCCGTTTACGCGCGGCGTCCAGCCCACGATGTACCGCGGCAAGCCCTGGACGATGCGGCAATTCGCCGGCTACGGCACCGCCCGGCAGACCAACGAGCGCTTCCACTACCTGCTGGAGCACGGGCAGACAGGGCTCTCGACGGCGTTTCATCTGCCGACCCTCTACGGCTACGACTCGGATCACGAGATGGCGAAGGGGGAGGTCGGCAAGTGCGGCGTCGCGGTGGATTCGCTGGCCGACATGGAGATCCTCTTCGACGGCATCGATCTCTCCCGCGTGACGACCTCCATGACGATCAACTCCACGGCGCCGATCGCGCTGGCCATGTACCTGGCCGTCGCGGAAAAGCACGGCACCCCCTGGGAGAAGGTGGGAGGAACGCTTCAGAACGACATCCTCAAGGAGTACATCGCCCAGAAGGAGTACATCTTTCCGCCGCGCCCCTCGATGCGTCTCGTGACCGACCAGTTCGCCTTTTGCGCCAGATATGTCCCGAAGTGGAACACCATCTCGATCTCCGGCTACCACATCCGTGAGGCGGGCTCGACGGCGCTCCAGGAGCTGGCCTTCACGCTGCGCGACGGCGTCGAGTACGTGCAGTACGGCATCGAGGCCGGGCTGCCCGTGGACGAGTTCGCGCCTCGGCTCTCCTTCTTCTTCAACGCGCACAACGATTTCTTCGAGGAGATCGCCAAGTACCGCGCGGCGCGGCGCGTGTGGGCGAAGACGATGAAGGAGCGTTTCGGCGCCAAAGACCCGCGCTCGTGGATGTGCCGCTTCCACACGCAGACGGCCGGCTGCTCGTTGACGGCGCAGCAGCCCTACAACAATGTCGTCCGGACGGCGCTCCAGGCTCTGGCCGCCGTGCTCGGGGGCACCAACTCCCTTCACACCAACTCGCTCGATGAGACGCTGGCGCTCCCGACCGACTTCGCGGTGAAGCTCGCCCTTCGCACGCAGCAGATCCTCGCGCACGAGTCGGGTGTGGCCAACACGATCGATCCGCTCGGCGGCTCGTACTTCGTCGAGGAGCTGACGACGCAGATGGAGCGTGGCTGTTTCGATTATTTCCGCCGCATCGACGAACTGGGCGGCATGGTCGAGGCGATCGAGGCGGGTTTCCCGCAGCGCGAGATCATGGACGCCGCGTATGCCTATCAGCGCGCGCTCGACCGCGCAGAAAAGATCGTCGTCGGCGTCAACGAGTTCGTCGAGGAGAAAGAGCCCCCCATCCAGACTCTCACGATCGACGAGTCGGTCGAGGAGGAGCAGAAGAAGAAGCTGCGGGAGCTGCGCCGCACGCGGGACGGGAAGGCCGTGAGCTCCGCCCTGCGCGCGTTGAAGCAGACCTGCGCCGACGGGGACAACGTCATGCCGGCGCTCGTCGCGGCCGCGAAAGCCTACGCCACGGTCGGAGAGACCTCCGACGTCATGCGCGAGGTCTTCGCCACCTACGAGGAGCCGGCAATCTTTTGAGGGAAGTCTGGAGTCCGGAGTCCAGAGTCTAGAGTTGGGATCGGGCTCGACCCTTAACTCTCGACTCTCGACTTGCTACCCGATCGCCCGGTACGTGAGAGAATACCCTCGTGACTGACCGAGACGCTTTCCCTTTCGCAACGATCGAGCAGGCTATCGAGGAGCTCCGCGAGGGGCATTTCGTCGTCGTGGTGGATGACGAGGACCGGGAGAACGAAGGAGACCTGGTTCTGGCGGCCGAGAAGGTGACGCCGGAGGCGATCAACTTCATGGCCCGCGAGGGGCGGGGCTTGATCTGTCTGGCGCTGACCGGCGAGCGCTGCGAGCAGCTGGAGCTGCCACCGATGGTGGAGGAGAACACCTCGAACTTCGGCACCGCCTTTACCGTGTCGGTCGAGGCGCGCGGCCGCACGACGACCGGCATCTCGGCCGCCGATCGGGCGGCCACGGTCCGAACGGCCATCGATCCGCACAGCAAGCCCTCGGACCTGCTGCGCCCGGGCCACATGTTCCCGCTGCGGGCGCAGGCGGGCGGAGTCCTGAAGCGCGCGGGGCAAACCGAAGCCTCGGTGGATCTGGCCAGGATCGGGGGTCTCGATCCGTCCGCCGTGCTCTGCGAGGTCATGAACGAGGACGGCACGATGGCGCGCGTGCCGGACCTGACGAAGTTCTGCCAGAAGCACGGCCTCTCGATGGTCACGGTGGCCGACTTGATCCGCCACCGCATGAAGACGGAGCGGCTCGTGCATCGGATCGCCTCGCCGCATCTGCCGACGCGTTTTGGAGACTTCCGGCTCTATGCCTACCGAAGCGACGTCACGCACGAGGAGCACATCTCTCTGGTTCTGGGGGAGATTCACGAAGAGGAGCCGGTGCTCGTGCGCGTGCATTCCCAGTGTCTGACGGGAGACGTCTTCGGCTCCTCGCGCTGCGACTGCGGCGCTCAGCTCTCACTCGCCATGGAGAAGATCGCCGAGGCGGGCAAGGGCGTCTTCCTCTATCTCCTCCAGGAGGGGCGCGGCATTGGCCTGATCAACAAGCTGAAGGCCTACGAGCTGCAGGACGAGGGGCACGACACCGTTTCGGCAAACGAGAAGCTGGGCTTTCCTCCCGACATCCGTAATTACGGCGTCGGCTGCCAGATCCTGCGGGACCTGGGTGTGCGCAAGATGCGCCTGATGACGAACAACCCGTCCAAGTACGTGGCCATCGGCGGCTACGGCCTGGAAATCGTGGAGCGCGTTCCGCTCGAGGTCCATCCGACCGAACGGTCCCGCAAGTACCTCGAAGCAAAGAAGAACAAGATGGGGCACCTGCTCAAAATGGTATAGAGAAATTTGTGATTTGTTATTGGTGATTTGTGATTTCGGAAGGCCGGAGATTCGGAATCAAGACTCTCAAGTCCTGAACCGCTTCATCGGCTCCGCCCCAGACCTCCCTCCGACATAGACTTCAGGTAGCAATCTCTCTCGAGAGATAAGGAGGCGCCATGTCCCCCAAATTCATCGACGTCAGCAGCCCCGGAGCCGGCGGCGGCCGCGGCATCCGGATCGGCGTGATCGCG
>JBOGJN010000183.1:0-2636 GCA_050745445.1 Thermoanaerobaculia bacterium | reverse complement strand
TAGTAGTGTCACGAGACCCTGGCGGTTCCGGCTAGGCGCCATGGAGTCGGAAGGCCGTCTCGGCCTAACCGACTCGCTATCAGCAATTTGGACGCTGTGGCCCCCGCTCGCGGCGGGCCGGCTGCTCAGACGCTCAGAGGGGTGTATGATCCGCCTCAGTTTCGGTTTGCTTTCTGGCGAAAGGAGATTCGGCGATGGCTTCCCCCTCAACCCTGGCAGTCGAGATCCCCGAGCGGCAAGAGGAGAGAGTCGAAAAAACGGCTCCTCTGCCGGAGACGAAGCCGACAGATTTCGTCATCAAAGTCTCTGGGATGATTCCCTTCTAGAGCTGCCCAGGCCGATAACTCTATTTGGAGCCATGCGTTGGCTCCGATCTGCGCGCGCGGCCAGCCGCCACCTGCCATGGCGCGGCGCTTGCTCCGCGGAGGGCTGATTGGCGGAACCTAGCGCGCCCAACCGCGAGGAACAAATCCGGGCCGCGTTCGCCCGGAGCCTGAAGGCCGTTCACTTCGCCTTCGTCGCCGGCTACCGGCTCGACGAGGAGGAGGCGAAGGAGGGCGCCGAAGCGCTCTACGACTGGTTCCACCGATTCAACTATCGCCCCGGCGCCGGATTGAAATCGGCCGCGGAGTTGGGCGACACGCTGCTCCTGATGCTCGGCGCCTGCCGGCTCGCCCGCGACTACCAGCTCTGGAAGCTCGAAGGCGCGCCCTGCAGCGACGAGCTGAAGCGGATCATCGAGCGCGATCCGCGCGAGGTGGCCACCGAGCTTCTGAACAGACTGGCGCAGGAGGGCGGATGACGGGGCATCTGCTCATCTTCCCCTGGCGCCGGCATCTCTCGATCGACGAGGGGAAAGAAGCGGCCGAGCGCGTCCTGGCGACACCGATCGCCGAGCGCGCCGCGAGAGCCAAGAAGTTGCTGCTCGAGGACCCCTCGACGATCGTTTTTCTCCTGGGCCGGTTCACTACGCTGCTCGAAAGCTCTCCTTCTACCCTTCGCGACGAGGCCGAGTTCCTCTACTGGTTCATTGGAAAGCCGAAGCGCAAGATCGGCGTCTTCGACGAGCGCGAGTACTTCCTCGGGGAGTGCGCCCTCCTCGCGGCGAAGGCGTGCCGTGCGCTCTCTCGACGTGAGGAGATGCGCCGCTGGCTGGATCGATCGGAAGCCGGATTCCGGCTGAGCGCGCGGCACGTCGAGGACCTTTCGAGGCTGGCGTACGAGCGGCTCGCCCTCTACGTGGAAGAGCGCAGATTCGAGGAAGTCTTGGAGCTGGTCCCCGAGCTCTTCGACACGATGGTCACCCACGAGATGGCGGAAGATGCCGCCAAGACACGATTCCTGGAAGGGTGGGCGCTCCGCGAAACCGGCCGTCTGCCGGAGGCTGCCGAGGTATTCCAGAAGATCTGCGAGTGGGCGCCGTCCTTGAAGAATGGCGACAACCTCCTGGCTACCGCTTATGTCAACCTCGGTCAGATCCACGCGGCATTGGGCGAGACGGAGCGTTCGCTTCAGATGGCGGCGGAGGCCGCTCCGATCTTTCGCCGCCTGAACAACCTCTTCGGTCTCGCCAAGCTCCAATGGACCATCGGGGACACGCTGCGAGCGCAGCGCCAGATTCCCGCGGCGATCCAGGCCTACCGCGAGGCTCAAAAGGAATTCGGCGCGCTACAGATGCGCGCAGACGTCGCGTCGCTGCATCTCGTGATCGCCGACTTGCTCCTCGACCTCGGCCAGGAGCGCCAGGCGGAGTGGGAGGTCCGGGCGGCCTTACCCGTGCTCGAAGAAGAGAAGATGGTTCCCGAGGGCGTTGCCGCTTACGGGCTTCTGCGAGAATCGATCCGCCGCCGGCAGATCAACCGGCAGGCCCTTCGCGACCTGCACGGCTACTTCAGGCACGACCGCTGAGTCAGCCGGAGCCGGATCGGCGCTGGCGCCCGATCTCCGAGAGCGCAAACTTCAAGAGCTGATCGAGCCGCGCGTCGGGCGGCGAAGTTGGGCCTGACCCGTCGCGTGCGGCTTTCCTGCAAGCCTCGACCAGACCCGTGATCCTCTCGGCCGCTGGCCCGGGCCTCACTCGGAAGCGGGAGAACCAGGACGCCAGGTCGCGCTCCAGCAACCCGGCTTCGGCTTCCTTCAGGCCGTGGCCATCTACGAGCATCGAGTGAATGAGAGGCAGGAGGTCGACGACAGCATTTGCAAGTTCGGTTTCGAGCGCCCCAGCGCCCGCTGGTGCCGCAAGAGCCGCGGCGCAGTCTGTCACCAACTCTTGCTTCTCGCCGATCAGGTCGTCCTCCCACCGGATCCGCCGGATAAAGTCGGCGACTACCTCCCGCGCGTGGTCCGGCGAACTCTCCTCCGGAAGCACGCGGTACACGAGGGCGCAGAGCACGTCTTTTTGGTGATTGTCCAGCTCGATCTCGTCCGGCGAGATCCGGCCGGCGAGGATCAGGGTGTTGAGTCTGCGCGCGCGGCGGGTTGCCTCCTGCTCATGGAGGCCGGTTTCCGCGGCTTCGCGGATCGCCTTGAGGCAGAAAGAAACCCACTCCCTGGATTTGCGCTCTGAAAGTCCGTCGATGTCCATTTCAAGTCTCCTCGAAGGGGCGGGTCAGCCAGGTCCCGGGGCCCCAGCGGAC
>JBOGJN010000182.1:0-2067 GCA_050745445.1 Thermoanaerobaculia bacterium | reverse complement strand
GCTGGGAGTGGAGGGCCACCTCCTGGGTCAGCGGATGTCGGAAGGCGTATTCCGGCTCCGGGTACAGCGAGCGCTCGAAGATGAACTCGGCCCGTTCGAGGGCGGCGAGCGCGGCTGACAGATCGCTCGCCGGTAGCTCGGCGACCCGCTCGAGGATTGGCCGTGGGAACTCCTTCCCGATGAGCGCCGCCGTCTGGAGAATGCCCCGCTCTCGTTCCCCGAGACGGTCGATGCGTGCGGCGAGCACGGCCTGGACCGTGGCGGGAATCTCGATCTCCTCGATGGGGCGCGCCAGTCGATAGCTGCCGCGGCTGCCTTCGAGGATTGCGCCTTCGGCCAGAGATCGAACGGCTTCCTCGGTGAAAAACGGGTTCCCGCCCGTGCGCGCCTGGATAAGATCCGACAGAGACGCGACCGAGGAATGCCGCCCAATGAGATCGTCGACGAGCTCGCGAGTGGCCGCGCTGCCCAGGGGCCCGAGCGGGAGTTGTCGATAGTAGGACTTGGCCGTCCACTCCGCGCGGTACTCGGGACGAAAGTTGACGAGCACGAGGGTGCGGGTTCCGGCCGCCGCTTCGACCATCTGCGCCAGGAATTCGTCGCTGCCCGAGTCGATCCAGTGCGCGTCATCGATGAAGATCAGAAGCGGCTCGCGGGCGCTGCGCGCTTGCACCAGGTGCCGTACGAAGGCGAGGAGCTTCCGCTTCCGCACCTCGGGGTCCATGCTCGGCATCACGAGGTCGGGATCGCGCACGCCGAGAAGCTCGAAGACGAGGGGGGCGACCTCGTCGAAGTCCCGACCGGACAGCGAGAGCTCGCCGGCAATCTTGCGCCGGACCTCGTGCGCGCTGTCGTTCTCCGCGATGCCGAAGAGATCGCGAAGCAGCTCGAGCAGCGCGAGAAACGGAACACTCTTCCCGATGGTCGGACAGTGCGCGTCGGCCACCTGGATCCCCCGCGCCCGGCATCGCGCCGTGAACTCGCCGCAGAGCCGGCTCTTTCCGGTACCCGCGACGGCGACCACGCCGACGACCTGGCCCTCGCCCGCTGCCGCCTGATCGAAGGCCTCCTCGAGCGCCGCGAGCTCCCGGTCTCGGCCCACGAACTTCGAAAACCCGCGTGAGCGGGCTGCGTCGAGACGCGTCCGGAGCGCGCCAACCTCTTCGAGGTCCGAGACCCGCACCGCGTCGCGCAATCCTTTGATCCGAAGCGGCCCCACATCGCGGAGGCGAAAGTAGCCCTCGACCTGCTGCGCCGTGAGATCGGTCAGGTAGACGTGGCCCGGCTCCGCGAGCTGCTGCATGCGGGCGGCGAGATTGACGGTCTGTCCCTGCGCGGTGTAGTCCATCCGCAGGTCGTCCCCGATCTTCCCGACGATGACCTCGCCGGAGTTCATGCCCATGCGCACCCCGAAATTGAGGCCGTGCGAAAGGCGGAGCTCGTCCGCGTAGAGACGGAGCCCCTCGCGCAGGTGGAGCGCCGCGTAGCAGGCCCGCTGCGCGTGATCCTCGTGGGCGATCGGGGCGCCGAAGAGCGCCATGATACCGTCGCCGGTGTACTGATTCACCGTGCCCTCGAAGCGATGGACACCCTCGGTCAGTATCTCGAAGAAGCGATCGAGGATCTTATGCCATTCCTCCGGATCGACCTGCTCCGCCAGCTCCACTGAGCCCTTCACGTCCACGAACAACACCGTCACCTGCTTGCGCTCGCCTTCGAGCGCGGCCTTGGAGGTGAGGATGCGTTCGGCGAGATGTTTGGGTGTGTAGGACTCCGGCGAGGCGAAGCGCGAGTCCGGGGATTGAGGCTCCATGGTCATGCCACACATGTTGCAGAAGCGTGACCCGGGTAGGACCGCAGCCCCGCACAAGGCGCACGTCACACCCAGGCGGGTTCCACAGGCAAGACAGAAGTTCGACCCGGGCGGATTGTCCTGCTGGCATCGGAGACATAGCATGACGGGTTCCCCTCAATGGGAGCCTGTCAACAAGAACGAGAGAGTGGGTTCATGAGATTAGAAGTCGTTTCTCATGCCAACCGTCTCATTTCCGCCTCGGCCTTCTCCAG
>JBOGJN010000181.1:0-1838 GCA_050745445.1 Thermoanaerobaculia bacterium | reverse complement strand
CTTCAAGGCCGGGCGCGACCCGCGCCTGACCCCGGCGGGACGGTTCCTCCGCCGGCTCTCGATCGACGAGCTGCCGCAGCTCTGGAATGTGATCGTCGGCGACATGAGCCTCGTGGGCCCGAGGCCGCCGCTGCCCGAAGAGGTGTCCCGCTACGAGCCCTGGCAGCGCCGGCGGCTCTCGATGAGCCCGGGCCTGACCTGCCTCTGGCAGGTCTCGGGCAGGAGCGAGCTCGACTTCGACCGGTGGATGGCTCTGGACCTGAAGTACATCGACACCTGGTCGCCCATCCTCGACTTGAAGATCCTTTTGAAGACCGTGCCGGCAGTGCTCTCGGGCAAGGGGGCGAGGTAGCCGCGCGTCCGCCTCCGCTGCCGGGGCGCCGCCTCGTCGATATCAGTCGAGCCGCGTATCCGGCGTATCGGTGGCTGCGATCCGCTCTCCTCGGAATCGCCGAACCGGCTGACCGGCTCGTTCGTGCATTCAACGGCAGGCGTGGCTTCCCGCCTCTGTGGCTCCGCCGGCACACTGGACCGGTTCGGCACTACGAGAGCTCGGCTGCCGATACGCTCCGCTTGATCGATCAGCTCGGTCTCGTCCAGCCGGGCGACCGTCTCCTCGATATCGGATGCGGGACCGGCGTGATGGTTCCGGGCCTGTTGAGCCGCGTTGGTCCGAACGGGTCCTACGTCGGCTTCGATGTCCATCGCCCCGCGGTGAGCTGGTGTCGCCGGGCCTATCGCGCGGAGCCGCGTTGCAGCTTCGAGCTGGCCCGCGTCGCCTCTCCGTACTCGACTCAAAGAGGATCTCCGATCGAGCAGTACTCCTTTCCGCTCGCGGACGGACAAGCCGACTTCGTCCTGGCGAAATCCGTATTCACACACTTGACCGCGCGCGAAGCGTCGCCGTTCTTCCGCGAGATCCACCGGACGCTGCGGCCGGGCCGCGCGGCCGTCGTAACCGCGTTTCTCTTCGATAAGGGCAGCCGCGTGGGAACGGGGAGCTCCCGAGTCTTCCGTTGGTCGGACGAGACCGGACGGATGCGCTGGCGCTCGCGCCTTCGGCCGGAGGCTGCCCTGGCATACGAGCGAACGTATTTCTTCGACTTGCTGGAGGCCCGGGGTCTACGCGTGCAGTGGTTCTGCCCGGGTTTCTTCCCGGGCAACGCTGATCGGCTGATTGCCCAGGACGTGCTGATCCTGGGGCACTAAGTTCAATCGCCTCTCAGCGGTTCCCCCCCCGCGGTCCCTCTTCCTCGCTCTGCTTGAAAAGGTACTTGATCGAGCTCTTCGGGATCAGGAGGTTCGGGCCGCGGTCGCGGTTGACCTTCAGGCAGTTCTTGTCGTACCACTCGATCCAGCCGCGGAGCTCCTGGCCGTCCGTCAGGACGACGACCATCGGGGTCTTCGCCGCCATCTGCTTCAGGTAGTAGTAGCTCTCGGCGTTGGTCTGCTCCGGCGGCACCTGCTTGCGCTGCTGAAAGCTGCGCGTGGGATACCGATCGGCCATTTCGGACAGATTGGGCCGGATCAGCTTTCGGTTGCCGGGGGCGTCATCGTCGGCCCGGTAGGCTCCGGGCGTGTTCCTGTTCGGCACGGCTGTCACTCCAGGTCCCCGTAAAAAGGTGGGACTCTTTACTCCTATTAAACCGGAGTTTCAGCCTGAAAATTCTGTGCCTTTAGTCCGTCTTGAGGCGCCGCGGCCGGGGCGCCGGCCGTGCGATAACTCTCCTCCTCGTAGGCCAGGCAGCACATCAGCCGCCCGCACATCCCCGAGATTTTCGAAGGGTTTAGCGAAAGGTTCTGGTTCTTGGCCATCTTGATCGTGACCGGGTGGAAAG
>JBOGJN010000180.1:0-1066 GCA_050745445.1 Thermoanaerobaculia bacterium | reverse complement strand
CGACAAGGACGCCGAGATATTTTAAAAGGAGTCCTTCAAGAAATTCGTCGTCCCCGACCGGATCGAGGACGCGCACCCGTCTCTCCAACCCGGCTTCCGCGCGATGGCGGAACGCCTCTCAAGGGTCACGTGGGAAGGGCTCGTCGCCGAGACGCTCGCCTTCGGCTCGCCGGACACGGTCGCGCGCCACATCGAGGAGATGCGCCAGCTCGGCGTCGGGCAGGTGATGTGCTGGATGAACTTCGGCGGCCTGGCGCAAGACAAGGTCCGCCGCTCCATGGAGCTCTTCGCGCGCGAGGTCATGCCGCGCTTCCGCTGAGATTCCTCTCCTCTCGATGGAGAGATTCAGGAAGAGACGCCGAGCGCAAATCGGATGGCGCGGTCAACCGCGACAAGCCTCAGGGGCGCCAGGGCGGTGATTCGCCTGGCCAGTGCCTGCTTCGGGAGGGTGGTGATGGTGTCCAGGTTCACGACGCAACGCTTTGGGAGACCGTCCTCGGTTCCCAGAAGGACCTCCGAGGGGATATCACGGATTCGGGTGGTGAGAGGCGCCACAGTGACGAGATTGCGTACTGCGTATGCTTCGTTTCTCGACAGAAGCAGAACTGGCCGCCCGCCGGCCGGCGCGGGGAGAGTGGCCCACCACACCTCTCCCCGCTGCATTACCACTCCGCCTCTGACAGCAGTCGCACCGCAGCGGACTCGGCGGCCTTGATCTCCCGACGAGTCTCCGGCTTCCTGCGATACCCCGCCTCGTACTCTCGCACGAGCATGACTTCTGCCTGGTGCTTGAGCCAATGCCGGAGGGCGTCCTGGAGAAAGGCGCTGCGGCTCGAGCCGCGCTGTCGCCGGGCCCTTTCAACGGCCTGGAAGAGATCGGGTGGGATGCTGACCGCCACCTTGGTCGATGCCTTCGCCATAAACGGTACCTCCTCCTAGTATGCCTGGAGTATACCCGAAAGTCATACCACGAGCAGATGAAGACCAACCACCGCCTCGAAGGCGCCGCCGGCGCGCCCGTTGTGACGCTGACCCACCCGCTGGGCGTCAGGCTCGCGCTCTGGGA
>JBOGJN010000179.1:0-13365 GCA_050745445.1 Thermoanaerobaculia bacterium | reverse complement strand
CGATGGTCTGGCCCCCTCCCGCGAACTGGCTCTGGAAGGTCGTCACCGGAATCGGTGTCCGGTCGCCGATCAAGAGGTGTGCCTTCTGGCCTTCCGAGATCCGGAGTTGCGGCTTGGCCAGAAGCTCGGCGTCCGTGTTGTTCTTTATGAAGTTGTACGTCAGGGTCGGGATCGTGAAGCCGAAGGAGTTGATCGAAAGCTGTTTCAACTGGTCCCAGGAGAACGACCCGTCGGGCAGCGTGGCGCCCAGATTCGTCGTCCCACCTGGCGCCGGCACGGCAGCCGAAACGCTGTAGGGGGTGAGCAGCAGACCCAGATCCAGCGTCTTTTTCGTGTCGATCTGCAGCAGCTCCACGTCCACCACGACCTCGGCCACTTCTTTGTCGTTTTGTTCGATGATCCTCTCTGCGATCGCCACCTTGTCCGCCGTGTCGCGCAGAGTGATCGAGTTCTCGGCCTTGTGGACCGAGATCCGGGTCGCCTGCAGAATCGAGCGCAGGGAGTTGGAGACCTCGGTCACATCGGCGTTGGAGAGGAAGAAGGTCCGGATGACCAGGTCCTCGTAGGTCTTGCGGTTGGCCGGTGTGTCGGCGGCGATGAGAAACGTCTTCTCGTCGATCACCTTGTAGAAGTGGTTCGCCTGTCGCATCAGGGTCTCGAGCGCGTCCTGGAACCTCATGCTGGTGAGCACGATCGAGACATTCTCGTCCTTCAACTGCTGGTCGAAGATCACGTTGATCCCCGCCGCCGACGCCAGAGACTGATAGATCTGCTTGATCGGCCGGGGCTGGGGGAAGTTCAGGTTGATCGGCTTCTCACTGGCCGGCTCGAGCATCGGGAGGCGCGCCCGCGCCCCGCGGGTCCTCCGCTTGGCGGCCTCCACGCGTGTCTCGCCCGAGCGCTCCGCCGCAAGCCGCGTTGCGTCCTCCTGTGCCTTGCGCAGCTCGGTCTCGGCGTAGTGGTTGGTTGGATCGAGCAAGACCGCCTGCTCGAGCTCGACGACCGCCAGATCCGCGCGCCCGGAAGAGCGGTAGATCTTCCCCCTCTCGAAGTGCACCTGGGACGCCTTGATCTTGGCCCGCCCGAGCGCGATCTTGTATCGGGCATTGGAAGGATCCAGTGCCTGCGCCCGCGAGTACTTCAAGACCGCCAGATCCCAGTGCTCGAGCGTCTCCTCCTCGCGAGCATCCCGAAAGGCCCGAGACCCCGCGCAACCCGCGCAAGCGAGCAAGAGGGCGACCCAGAGGAAATGTCGACTTCCACTCTTCATCGCAGACCGGACCTTTCTCCACCCTTCGTTCATTGGCCGATCGCCAGGCGCCGGACTTCCGACGGAGCAAACCCCACGAAGCCCACATCGACCGATTCGTAGCCGACCTTCCGGACGATGAAGTGCTCGAACACGGTGTCTCCCGCGCGCGCGTTGACCGTCTGGTCTCCCGACACGAGCACCGCGATCGGAGCATCCTTCGGGCCGAAGGACCCGATGAACTTGAAGGTGATCTCCGGTGGCGCCGGCGTGGGCGGCGGCGGGGGCGGCGGACACGGGCCGATCAGAGCTGGATTCCCGCAAGGGGGCGGAGGCGCCGGCGTGGGCGTCGGCGGGGGCGGAAGTGTCGGAGCACGAAACTCGAAGAGGTTCCGCTCCGAGGGCGGCTCGCGGGTCAAACGCGGAGAATCCAGATCCTGGGCCGTAACGATCGGGACGTCTTCGGGCGACACCCTTTTTTCCTCGCGGCCCCGTGCGCGGCTCGAGACCCGCCCGTCCTCGCTGGCAGGCTCGGCACTTCCCGCCGCGGCTTGCGGGCCGGGCGGGACCGCCCCCTCCCACCGCGCGATGGCCAGCACCATGACGAGACCGAGGGCCGCCAGAAGCAGGCCTTGCCAGCGTGTTCCCAGGCGTTCCTTCCTCATCGCCGCCTGTTTCCCGAAAGAGCAACCTTCGAGGGGGGCCCTTCCTCCCCCGAGAAGTAGGTCGCCAGCTTCATCCGCACCTCGACCGTTCCGGGAACTTCGGAATCACGCACGAGGCCGACTTCGCGCACGACCACCCAGCGCCGGCTGCTTTCGAGGGCTTCGAGGAGCCGTTTGAATTTTCCATAGTCACTCTTGAAGCCGAAGGAGATGACCATCTCGGAAAGGGAGACGCCCTCGAGCGTTGCGCTCGCATAGCTGATCTGCGCGGGCGCAACGCCGAGCCGGTGCAGCAGCGCGTGCAGCTCATCGACAACGGGGGCGAGCGTCTCCCGGCGGCCGCCGACCCGATGGCCGTAGAACTCGTCCAGGGCGGCGGAAACCTGCGAGAGGCGGTCCCGCTGCGCGGCCAACCGGACGGCCTCCCCTTCGCGCGTCTCGACCTCCCGAGCAAGGGCGGACCGGCGCGTCTCCAGAGCACGCTTGCGGTCCTCCCCGGTCGATCGGTACCAGAGAAAGAAGCCGAGATTGGCAGCGAGCAGAAAGCCCGCCGCCGCGAGAAGCCCCGCGCGTCTGGCCCAGATGGACTCTCGCGTCTTCATGTCTTGGACTGCGCCCTGTAACGCAGGGACAGCTCGAAGGAATACCCCTCGGGAACGCCTCTCTCCTGACTCGCCTCGGACCGCAACTCGACCGAACCGAAGGCGGAATCGCGCGACAGCGCCTCGATCGTGCGGGACACGCTCTCGAAGCTGCGGCCCACCAGTCCCAGATCCAGATACGCTTCCCCGTTCTCGTCGAACTTGGGTGTCAGGCGGGCGAGCCGCACGTCGGCGGGAAGGGTGCGTTCCAGACGGGCGAGCAAGCCGGTCCAGGAAAAGCGGCGCTCGCCGATGAGTTTCTTCAGGCCATGGCTCTGCACTGCCAGTGTCGAGACCCTGTAGTTGTTCAGGACCGTCCGCGCCTGCTCGGAGTCGCGCACCGCGCGCAGTCGGCGCTCCTCGAGCGAGTCGATCTGCTGGCTCGTTCCATTCACCTCTGCGTGGAATTCCTTGTACAGACTCACATTGCAGAACAGAAGGATCGCCGCGGCCAGCCCCGCCACCGCCCCCGCGAGAAACACCGGACGTTCGTCCCGAAACGGGCGCCGGGCAAAGTTCAGACGAGTGTTCATCCTCATCCCTGCCCGTAGACGGCGGCAAACCCCGCCATCAGTTCCGGACGCGCGGCAATCCGCTCGCCAAACGCGGCGTCGGTCTGGAAGAGCCGCCCCGAAAGGGGTTCGAGGGGAACGAGAAACGCCCCGGTCAGGGAATCCCCCGCCGGAGCCTCATCGTGCAGGTAGGCTGCGGTCAGTCCCGGCCCCTGCAGCTTCTCGGAGTAGTAGGAGAGCGAGAGCCGGACCTCCTGACCGTGCGCCCCATTGCCCTGCTCGGCAGGGCGCTGGCGGAAGAAGATGGGAGTGCCGTTTCGCGCGATGATGAAGACCAAGGAACCGGGAGCCCGGTGAAGGAGCGCATAATCGCCTGCCGCACGGGAAGCCAGAGCCGAGGAAAAACCCTCAAAGAGCGCCAGACTCGCCGGCACGAGCATCCCGACGCGCACCCCCAGGCTCTCGAACACCTGCTCGATCGCGCGCAACATCTCTGCCGGAGCTGCGGCCACGAGCAGCCGCCGCTGCTCGGCAACCGGCGTCATCTCCCGGAAAACCACCGTCTGCTCTGCGACGGCGCCGGGCAAGAGTTTCCTGAACTTCCAGAGGACCATTTGCCGGGCCGCTTCCGCCGAGTCGGGTAAGGCGTCGAAGTCGATCGGGAGCATCCGCGCCCACGAATCCGGAAAAACGACCGAGGCGTGCGAGAGCCGCCGTTCTGCCAGACGCCGCCCGGCCTCAACCGCTTCCGCCAGGGCGTCCCGGGTCACCAGAGGGATCCCCCCCGGGCCCGTCGCGAGCGTGCCGGGCGGGTAAGCGAAGGCGCGCACCTGCAAGAACCCGCCCGGAGCCTCCCGACGAACGCTGGCGTACGTGACGCCTTCGGGCAGCAGACAGAAGACGTGCGGCGGAACCACCGGTCCGAGAAAAGGCAGTTTCATGCTTTCGGACCCTCGACCCTCGACTCCTGATTCTCGACTCGTCTACTCCACAAAGGTCACCTTGTTGATCTCTTTCAACGTCGTCCATCCCTCGAAGACCTTGGCGAGGGCGACGTCCCGCAGGAAACCCATTCCCTCCTCTTTGGCCGCCTTCTTGATGTCGGCCGCGGGGCGCCGCTCCAGGATCAGCCCGCGGATCCGGTCCGAGAGGTCGAGCAACTCCGCGATTGCCATCCGGCCATGAAAACCGGTGCCGTCGCATTCCAGACACCCTTTTCCCTCGTAGAACACCTTCCCGCGCGCGATCACCGGATCGAGCCCCGCCTCGGACAGCGCCTCCGGCGTCACCGTGACGGCCTCGCGGCAGTGGGAGCAGATCCGGCGCACGAGACGCTGCGCCAGCACGCAATTCAAGGCGGAGACGAAGTTGTACAGCTCGACCTTCATGTTCAAGAACCGGCCGAGCACGTCCACCACGTTGTTGGCATGTACGGTCGTGAAAACGAGGTGGCCGGTCAGGGCGGACTGGACGGCGATCTGGGCAGTCTCCTCGTCGCGGATCTCTCCGACCATGATCTTGTCCGGGTCGTGCCGAAGAATCGAACGGAGCCCCCGCGCGAAGGTCAGTCCCTTCTTCTCGTTGACGGGAATCTGTGTAATCCCCCGAAGCTGGTACTCGACCGGATCCTCGATCGTCACGATCTTGTCCTCGACCGATTGAATCTCGGAGAGACACGCGTAGAGCGTCGTCGTCTTGCCGGAGCCCGTCGGACCGGTCACAAGCACCATGCCGTATGGCTCGCGGATGAACTTGCGTAGCTTTTTCTTGGTCTCGGCGTCGAAACCGAGAACGTCGAGGTTCAAGCTCTTGAACTCGGCGTTGGCAGATTCCTTGTCGAGGATCCGGATCACCGCGTCCTCCCCGTGGACCGTCGGCATGATCGAGACGCGGAAATCGATCGTGCGCCCTCGTACCCGCAGCTTGAAACGGCCGTCCTGCGGGATCCGTTTCTCGGCGATATCCAGCTCCGACATGACCTTGATGCGGGAGATGATCGTGCCATGGTGCCGCTTGTCGATCGGGTCCATCGCCTGATAGAGCACGCCGTCGATGCGGTACTTGATCAACACCACGTTTTCTTGCGTCTCGATGTGGACATCGGAGGCGCGTCGCTGAATGGCGTTGAAGACGATCGAGTCCACCAGCTTGATGATCGGGGAGGCGTCCTGCGTGATCCGGTCGATCGTGAGCGTCTCCTCCCCCTCCTCGTCTTCGCTGACGAGTTGGAGACGGAAGTCCTCGGTCGCCTCGTCTAAGACCCGCTGCGAGGACTCACTCTTCTGCAGGATGTCCGTGATCGCAGCGCGGCTGCCAACCTTCAACCGGAGCGGCAGACCCGTCAGCAGTTCCAGTTCGTCCAGCTTCACGACATCCGCGGGGTCGGCGCAGATGATGGTCAGCGACTTCTCCGTGCGTTTCTCCGGAACGAAGGCATACCGCAGCATCCATTCGACCGGGATCGAGCGGAAAAGTTCGGGATCGACGCGGAAGGAGGCCAGATCCAAATACGGGAGGCCCAGCCGCTCGGCCAGCGCCCGGGCGTCCTTTTCTGGCTCCCCCACCGCCGCGAGCGCGCTGCCGTTGACGTAGGTCTTCGCCATAGTCTCTTCTACCCCTTGATCTGCGACATGATCGAGAAGATCGGGAGGTACACGGAGAGGAGAATCGTGACGATCACGCCTCCCATGATCACCAGGATCACGGGCTCGACGAAGGAAATGACCCGCGCCAGCAGCATGTCGATCTCCTCGTCGTAAAAGTCGGATACGGAAGACAGCATCTCTTCGAGCGCCCCCGAGGTCTCACCGACCTTGATCATTTCGACCGTGAGACTGGTGAAGATTCTCGTGTCTTCCAGAGCGCGCCATAGCTCCCCCCCCTCGCGCACGCGGGGCACGACCTCCCGCACCCGCTCCGACACGAGGCGGTTTCCGATCGCGTCGGCCGCGTTCTCCAGAGACGGCACCAGCGGCGTGCCGCCTCCCAGCAGAGTCGCGAGGCTCCGGGTAAACTCGGTGATGGCAAAGCGCGTCAGGATGCCGCCGACAAAGGGCACCTTCAGAAGCGCCCCGTCCCTCCAGAGGCGTCCGGCGGATGTCTTCGACCATCGCGAGCCAAAGAAAAAGACGGCCGCCAGGCCTGCCAGGATCGGGACAATGTGGTCGCGCAGGAAGCCTGCCACGTCGATCACGATGATGGTTAAGAGCGGCAACCTGCCACCGAAGTCGGCGAAGAAGGTCTGGAATCGCGGGATGACGACCACCATCAGGATGGAGATCAAGACCGTCGAGAGAGCGATCAGGATCGCCGGATAGATCAGGGTGGAAAGGACCTTTCGCGAGAGCGCAACGACGATCTTCTGGTACTTGAGGAAACGGCGCAGAACGCTCTCGATCTCGCCCGACCTCTCTCCCGCCTTGAGCGAGGTCGCGTACAGGCGAGGAAAGACGTCTCCCTGCGCCTCGAAGGCCTCCGAAAGCGAGGATCCAGCGGTGATCCGTTCCTTCACGTCGACCAGAATCCGACGCAGCGCCGGGCTCTCCTGCCGCTCGAGAAGGATCTCGACGGAGGCAACGACCGGCAGGCCGGCCTTCAGCAGCGCGATCATCTCCTGGTTGAAGATCAGGAAGTCCCGCATCTTCACCCGGGGTCGACGAGACAGCCCGACCGCAAGCAACAGCCCCTTTCGATGGATCTCGAAGACGTGCCCGCCGCGCCGCTCGATCTCTTGCCGAGCCGCCCCGGCGTCGGGAGCCTGGACGGCTTCCTCGGCGATGGATCCGTCGGGCCAGCCAATCCGGGCGCGAAACTCCCGGCTCATTGCTTCTCCACGGTTTTGACGCCGGCGGTGCCCTTCTCGAGGGCGCCGGCGCGCGGCATCTCCTGCGCGAGCAGGATCAGGATCAGGGCGTTCTTCGAGCCCTCCTCCTTGGAAGCGCCCACAACCAGCGTCTGGTTCAGGGTGACGGGAATCGCCGCCCGGTAAAGTAAGAGCGGAGTCAAGTGGCCCTGCTCGTTTCTCTTCAGCCGGGAGAGCGCGAACGGAGACAGCAGCAGCTCGTCGCCCGCCCCCGCGGGCCCGATCGAGAAGTTCAGCACGTACTCATCGCCCAGACGGTAGGAGACGGGTTTGCCCTCCACCCCACGCAGCACCGCCGAGTCGATCAGGGCGTAGTCGTTGAACTGGAACATCGACTTGAGCTTCGCGCCCAGTCCCCCGATCTCCCGGGCCATCGAGCCGGCGGGAACGTCGGCTCGGGCGCGCACGAGCTTGACCGCGAAGGTAAAGCCGCGGGGGGGAGCGTCGAACTCCGCCAGGACCCGCGCGATGGTTTTCAGGTTCTCTTCGCGGTCCGTGACGGTCATCGCGTTCAACCTCTGCGCCAGAGTGACCGAGGCCCGTTCGGAGAGGTGGGAACGGATCAAGAGGGCCGCCTCCTCCACCCGCTTGTACTTCAGAACGAACACGCGGACTCCGGCCTCCTCCGCCGCTCGGAGCGGAAACGCGGTCGCGAGCAGGACCGGGAGGGCCGCAAACAGAATCCCCTTTTTCACGCGAATGAAAACGCGCGTACCCGGCAGCCGGGGCGACGCGGCCGACTCAGATGTCCAGTGAGCGGTCGACGATCCAGACAACACGCGGCTGTTCGCCTCCCGGGTTCCAGTCGTAGACCGTAGTCTCCGCGGGAACCCCGGACTCGGGTTTGCGCATCTCGGACCCCTCAGACCCGGCGACGGGCCAGAGAGTCTCGCCGGCTGCCGCCTTTTCCAGCCTCGGACCGGCGGCTTGCGGAGCGGGCCGCTGCCGGTTAGAGAGAGACCCCGGCAGGGCCACCAGCAGGATGACCACGGCGGCCGCCGCGGCAAGCGCGGCGAAGAGACGGCGGGAAGTCCGCGGGCGTAGCCTCTGCTCCGCGGTCTTCAAGGCAATCCCCGTCCGGACCGCAGAGAGCACCCGCGCGATCTCCTCGGCCGGCGCCTCCTCGGAACCCGCGCGAGCAAAGAGGAGCGTCGCGTCGCAGGCGGCCGCCTCCTCAAAGCACGAGCGACAACCGGCCAGATGCGCGCGGACGGCGCGCCGCTCCTCGGCCCCGAGCGTCTCCGCCGCGTACCCGGCAAAACGCGCGCGGACCATCTGGCAGGAAAAGCTCACGACTTCGTCCTGCCCCGAAAACGTCCCGGCAGGATTTTTTCGATCTCGCGCCGAAGGATCCGGCGCGCGTTGAACAGGTGATTCCGGACCGTGGACTCTCCGCAGCCCAGGATCTTGGCGATCTCGCTGGTCTCCCGGTCCTGGATTTCGCGCAAAATGAAGGCTGCCTTCTGCTTTCCGGTCAGACAGGCGGAGGCCCGCTCGAAGAGACGCGAGATCTCGTTCTCCTCGGCGGGGCGTGTCGTCTGCTCGCCGGTCAGATCCTCGCGCAGACTGACCAGCCGCAGCGACGCGCCGTGCGCCCGCTGCCGGCTTCGCGAGCTCCTCAGGAAGTCGATCGCCAGATTCGTCGCGACCCGGTACAGCCAGGTGTTGAAGGAGTAGCTCTCGTCATAACGCTCCAGCCGCTCCCAGACACGCAGAAAGACCATCTGGGCCACATCGCGCGCGTCCTCGGTGTCGGCCAGGATACGGCGAGCGAGCGACAGCACGCCCGGTGTTTTGCGCACGACGAGCGCCTCGAAGGCAAGGTTGTCGCCCCCGCGCGCCGCAATGGCCAGTTCCCGGTCCGAGAGCTCCCGGGTTTGATGCTGTTGCCGGGTTTCGCTGTAGACGAGCTCCATCCGATCTTTATACGGAGGAGGCGTTTGCCCCGTTGGAGGCTTCCTGTCCGACATAACTCATTGAATAGTAAAGCCTTGGGCCGGCCAGGGCAAGTGACGCCGTAAAAACGCACGATCGGAACACCTGCTGATCGGCTTCTTCCGCGCGTTGTCCCGCTTGAGTCTTCTGCGCCCGGAATCACCCGATCGCCCGATCAACCGATTGGTCATAATCCCCCGGTGCTCCTCTACCGCCTGCTCTCCGCGTCTGCCCTACTCCTCTATTCGCCTTACGCGTTGGCGCGGTCCTGGACGGGTCGAAGACGCCTCGGAGACGTGCGGGGACGGCTCGGCAGACAACCCTACCCGGACCTGGAGGGGGGCATCTGGCTCCATGCCGTGTCGGTGGGAGAGGTGATTGCCGCCCGAAGCTTTCTCTCCGCGCTGTCCCGAGGGGCTCCGGGCCGCAAGCTCGGCCTCTCGGTGACAACCGAAGCGGGCCGCAGGCTTGCGGAAAAGACCGTCGCGGACCGCGTTCCGGTCTTCTCTTTCCCGCTCGAGCTCCTGCGGCCGATTGAGAGGGCATTTTCGGCCGTGCGCCCCGGTCTCGTCCTCCTGACGGAGACGGAACTCTGGCCTCTTTTCCTCGAGCAGGCAAAAGCGCGCGGGATTCCGGTGGCTCTTGTCAACGGCCGCATCTCGGAGCGCTCCTTCGCGAGATACCGTCTCGTGCGATCCTGGTTCGGCCACGTTCTCGAGAAGGTCACGCTCTTCGCGATGCAGACGGCCGATGACGCGGAACGGATCGTTTTCCTGGGCGCGCCGCAAGACTGCGTCCGCGTGACAGGCAACATCAAGTACGACCTGCCCGCGGGCCCTCCTTTTCCCGACGCCGGACGACTCCGGCAAGCCGCCGCGGGGCGGCCCGTGCTGGTCGCTGCCTCCACGGCTGACCGTGAAGAGGAGATCGTTCTGGCCGCGTGGAAGGGGCTTGACCCGCGACCGCTGCTGGCCATTGTCCCGCGCCGTCCCGAGCGGTTCGCCGACGTCGCCCGACTCATCGAAGCTTCCGGATTCACGCTTCTGCGCCGCTCTTCGTCGGACGACCAAATCCGAAATCCCCAATCCGAAATCCGAAATCCCGATATCTATCTTCTCGACTCGATCGGCGAACTCACCTCCCTCTACCGCGAGGCACGCCTGGCCTTTGTCGGAGGAAGCCTGGTTCCCTCCGGCGGACACAATCCGATCGAGGCCTGGGCAGAGGGCGTGCCCGTCGTGGTCGGGCCGCACACGCAGAACTTTCGCGAGGTCTGCACCCGGGGAGAGCGGCTCGGCTTTCTCCGGCGTGCCAAAGACGGCGCACAGCTCCGGCAAGAGTTCGCAGCCGCCTTGGCCAACGCCGGGGCAACAGCCATCCGGGGTGAGCGTGCCAGGCGCTTCGTCGCGGGCAACCGCGGAGCCTCCGCCGCGACGGCAGGCCTCGTGTTGCCGCTGCTCGAGTCGGCCGTCTCGAGCGGGGTGCGGGCGCCGTGAGCTTCTCTCCGCTTTCCTCGATCTTCGGACGCCTGCTCGAGGCGCGTGCGCGCCGCTACGCGACAGGGCGCTCGGCCTCGCACCGGCTCACCCACCCCGTCGTCTCCGTCGGCAACCTGACGCTCGGCGGAACCGGAAAGACGCCATTTGTCGAGTTTCTCGCGCGCCGGTTGCGGTTCGAAGGCAGACGCCCGGCCATCCTTTCGCGCGGGTACGGGCGCAGCTCGCGCGGCGTTGTCGTGGTTTCGACGGGCGAGGGACCCCGCGTGGATGCGCGCGAAGGAGGCGACGAGCCGGTGGAGCTCGCGCGCCGCCTGACGGGCGTGATTGTCGTTGTCGCCCGGCACCGCCTCGATGCGGCACGCGAGGCCGGGCGGCTGGGCGCGGACTTGTTTCTCTTAGACGACGGCTACCAGCATCTCCGTGTGCAGCGCGACGTCGATCTGCTCCTCCTGGACGCCCGAGACCCCTTCGGAGGAGGCCGGTTCCCGCCGGGAGGCCGCCTGCGGGAGCCGCTGTCCGCGTTGAGCCGCGCCGATGCCTTCATCTTCACCCGAGTCGAACCCGGTGCACCGTCACCGGAGGCGCGCCGGACCGTCGAGCGCTGGAACCGCGGGGCGCCGATCTTCACGGCGCGGATCCGCCCGGCCGGCGTCTTCGACGAGAAGGGGTTCGCACTCGAAGACCCCGGGCTCGCCACCCGACGCTTCGTGGCCGTCTGCGGTATCGCGCAGCCGGACACCTTCGCGACGGCGCTCGCGGAGCTCGATCTCTTTGCCGAAGCGAGGATCGTCTTCGGGGATCATCACCGCTATCGAACACGAGACCTCGCCCGAATCGCTCGGGAGGCCGACCGCACGTCAAGCTCCTGGGTCCTGACAACGGAAAAGGACGCAGGGAAGCTCCGGGGGCGTCTGTCTCTCCCGATCGCAACCGTCCGCCTGGCCGTCGAGTTCGTCGAGCCCGGCTTCTTTCCCTTCCTGGCCTCTTGCCTGGAGCCGGCCTCGGCGCAAGGCGCCCTTCCGGCCGGACGATGAGCGTCTCACCGGAAACGGTCCTCGGGACAGAACCCGGCCCGGCGGGTGACTCGTCCGGGCGCCCGCGGTTGAGGCACCGGGTGGAGCACGCACTCCTGTGCCTGGCGCAAGGGGCCGCCCGGTGGCTTCCGAGCGGCAGTTGCGCCAGCCTGGGACGCCGGATTGCCAGGATCTATCTCGTCTTCGGCAGGTCGCGCCGCCGTATTCTGCTCGCGAACCTGGCCGCGGCGTTCCCCGAGGAATCCCCCCGGAAGATCGGCCGGATCGCCCGGGACTGCGCGGCAAACTTCGGTGAAATGCTCATGGACTTGCTCGCATCCTCGGAGCTCTCCCGCGAGGAGGTCCTTGCCCGCGTAACGGTCGTCGGTGAGGAACACCTGCGCGCGGCCCGCGACCGCGGCCGAGGTGTGTTTCTTCTCTCGGCGCACCTGGGCAGCTGGGAGATTGGCGCGCTCCGGGCAGGCTTCCTGGGAGAGCCCATCGCTTCCGTCGTCCGACCGCTGGACAACCTGCTGCTCGAGCAGGAGCTTTTCCGCCGGCGCACGCGCTTCGGAAACCGGCTGATCCAGAAGAGGGACGCGGCCCGGGAAATCCTCCACGCGATGCGAGCAAACCAGACGGTCGCGATCCTGGTGGACCAGAACGTGCAAGCGGAGGAGGCGGTGTTTGTCCCCTTCTTCGGCCGGCTGGCGGCCACGACTCCCTCGCTCGCGCTTCTGCAGCTGAAGACAGACGCCGCGGTCGTGCCCGTCTTCACCTGGCCGCTCGGCGGCGGCCGCTACCGCCTGGAGTTCGAGCGCCCGATCCTGTCGGACGATTTCGGCGCGCCCGACGCCGACCGCGGCGAACGCGTCCGGCGGGCTACGGCACTCTACATGGCGATTACCGAGAACGCGATCCGTAGGAACCCGGCCGCCTGGCTTTGGATGCACAACCGGTGGCGGACGCGGCCGCCAGAATAGCTATCAGCTGTCAGCCTTCAGCTTTCAGCTTGCTTCGGTTCACTGATAGCTGATAGCTGATAGCTGATGGCTCGATCGCGAATCGTCATCGCGCCCACCTGGATCGGGGATTCCGTCATGGCGATCCCTCTCGTGCGCGCCTTGCGGCGCGCCTACCCGGAGGACCGGCTGTCGGTTCTGGCGCGACGCGGACCCGCGGCGGTCTTTCGCGCCGAAGGCAGCGCTCATCTCGTCTTGACGCAGTCGGGACTCCTGGCCGATGTGCTTGCCCTGCGCCGCGCGCGATTTGACGAAGCCTGGCTACTTCCCAATTCCTTTCGCGCCGCTCTGATTGCCTCCCTCGCAGGAGTCCGGGAGCGGATCGGATACGCCACGGACCGGCGCGGCCCCCTTCTGACCCACCCCCTCCCGGCGCCACGGCCCGTGCGTCACCAGCTGCGAGATTACGACGCATTGCTTTCCTCCCGAGGCATCGAACCCGACCTCGGCCCCCCGCGGTTCGCGGTGCCACACGCGGCGGCGCAGCGTGCCACACAGGCGCTGGCGGAGGCGGGCATCCCTCCCGACCGGCCCCTCGCGCTGCTTGCACCGGGGGCCGCCTTTGGATGGACCAAGCGCTGGTCGGCGGAGCGCTTCGGACACCTGGCCGACCGTCTCGCGGAGAAGGGATTCGCCTGCGCGGTCGTGATCGGGCCGGAGGAAGAGGATCTGGCCGTCCGCGTGAAGGCAGCGGCGCGCGGGAGGCTCCCGACCCTGGGCGCGGACCTGGACCCGGCGGAGCTGGCCGGCGCGCTTGCTCGCGCCCACCTGCTCGTTTCAAACGATTCCGGCCCGATGCACCTCGCGTCCGCCGTGGGCACGCCGGTCCTGGCCTTCTTCGGCCCGACGGACCCGGGGCGCACCGCGCCTGTCGGATCGGCCTCGAGGATTCTGGACCGCTACGTCTTCTGTTCGCCCTGCTATCTGAAGGCGTGCCCGTACGGGCACGAGTGCATGCGGGAGATCA
>JBOGJN010000178.1:0-2283 GCA_050745445.1 Thermoanaerobaculia bacterium | reverse complement strand
GTAGAGAATCCGGTGAAGCCGTGGCGAGACCCCTTCTTCCTTGCGAACCTTCCACGGCTCGCGCGACACGATGTAGCCGTTGATCTCCGCAAGAAACTTCCAGACGGCATCGAGCGCGCGATTGAAGGAAAACTCCTCCATGGCCGAGCGCCACTCGGAGAGGGCGGTCTTGTACGCGGAGCGGATGTCGTTTGTGGGGCAGGTCTCCCCCGGTGTGGCGCCAAAGGACTGCCGGCAGAGAGCGGCCACGCGCGAAACCGTGTTGCCGAGGTCGTTGGCGAGGTCGGCATTGTAGCGCGCGAGGAAGGCCTGGTCGGAGAAATAGGCGTCCTGGCCGAACGCCATCTCGCGCATCAAGAAGTAGCGCAGAGCATCGGCGCCAAATCTTGCGACGAGATCGTCCGGGCGGACGACGTTTCCGACAGACTTCGAGATCTTTTTCTCGTCCCTGAGCCACCAGCCGTGAGCCCACACGGTCGTCGGAAGGGGAAGCCCGGCCGAGAGCAGGAAGGCCGGCCAGTAGACGGCGTGGAACCGCAGGATGTCCTTGCCGATCAGGTGAACGCGTCGCCCCTCGGGGTTCTCCCAGAACTCCCGGTAGAGCCGGTCGTCGGAAGCGCCGTACCCGAGCGCCGTCACGTAGTTGGCCAGCGCGTCGAGCCAGACGTACACGATCTGCCCCGGCCGACGGGGAAAGGGGATGCCCCACTGCACCTTCGCCCGCGAGACGGAGAGGTCGTTCAAGCCCCCGCGGACAAAAGAGACCACCTCGGCCAGACGCGTCTCGGGGCGGACGAACTCCGGGTGATTCCGGTAGTGCGCGAGAAGCGGGTCGGCGTATTTCGAGAGACGGAAGAAGACGTTCTCTTCGGATTCCCAGCTGCAGGGCGTGCCGTGCACGCGACACCGTTTCTCGCCCTCGAGCTCCTTCTCGGTGTAAAAGGCCTCGCAACGGACGCAGTACCACCCCTCGTGCTTCGCGACGTAGAAGTCTCCGGCCTGCTCGATCCGGGCGATCAGGGCCTCGACGCCGGCCCGGTGGCGCTTCTGCGTCGTCCGGATGAAGTCGTCGTGGCTGACTTCGAACTTCTTGTAGAGATCGTGGTAGCGCTCGACGACGCGGTCCGCAAGCGCGATGGGCGTGACGCCCTGCGCGGCCGCCGCCTTCTCGATGTTCTGGCCATGCTCGTCGGTGCCGGTCAAGAAGCGGGTCCGGACACCGGAGAGCCGGGCAAAACGCGCCGCCACGTCGCACACGACCGTCGAATAGATGTGCCCGATGTGGGGCAGATCGTTGACGTAGTAGATCGGCGTCGTGATGTAGAAGGACTTCATGGTTCAGTCGAGAGTCTAGAGTCTAGAGTCTAGAGTCTAGAGTTCAACACGGAAGCGGGAAACATACACTCTTCCGGAAGGCCCCGCGATCGAGGCGCCGCTCCGACTCTTGACTCTCGACACTCGACCCTCAACGCCCAACCTGGGTCCTAAAAGATCGCAAGCTCCACCGGGACCACTGTCTGGATCCGCTTGAAGTCCGCGTCCCGCGTCAAGAGCCCGTGTCCGGCCTCGAAGGCGGACAGCGCAATCGTCAGATCGACCAGGGAGGCCTGGCGGCCCCTTCGCGCGAGCGCAAAACGGTGCTCCGCAACACGCTCCCAGAGGGAAGCGGGCTCGGGGAGCCACTCGAGGCCGTGCAGGAGCCTCTTCAAGAGATCGAAGTCGCGGCTCGACCGGGTGCCAGACAGAACCTCGGCCGATATGGGGCCCGTGATGGCTACGCGTCCCTCGGCGAGAAGCGGATCCATGCGGCGCACCGCCGCCCGGTCACCGCGCAGGAAAGAGACCCACGCGGAGGTATCGATCAGGGTGTCACTCAAGCCATCCTACGGCGGCGGGAGCGCGTGAGATCCACCTGGAGACGCATGCGGCCTGCGAGACGCCGCAGCTCTTCGCGCTCCTCCTTCTTGATCAGCTCTTCGAGGCCGCGGAGAACAGTCTCTCGCTTTGTGCGGAAGTTCCCGGAACGCCGCGCCCTCTCGAGAGTCGCTCCGGGAATGTCGAGTGTCGTTCTCATGCATAAAGCATACTAATTATGAATATCTTATGCAAGGCTCCTTACATCATCCCCGCCTCGCGGAACGAGACGCATCCCTCGCGACCGACCACGATGTGGTCCAGGAGACGCAGGCCAATCGACTCCGCCGCCGCAGCGAGCCGCCGCGTGAACTCGCGGTCCTCGCGGGAAGGCGTCGGATCCCCCGAGGGGTGGTTGTGGTACAGGAT
>JBOGJN010000177.1:0-2989 GCA_050745445.1 Thermoanaerobaculia bacterium | reverse complement strand
GTGCAGATGATGTCGGCGCCGGCGACCGCGTCGCGGACGGATGCCACGGGCTCGATCTCGATGCCGTGCCTTACCGACTCCCGCGCCGCGAAACCTCGGGCGCTCTCGAGCTGCCTGCTCGCGACGCGCACGCGGCGGATCCGGCGGGCCAGCAACATCGCCTCCAGATGCGTGCGCGCTTGAACACCCGATCCGATGAGCGCCAGGTCCCCGGCATCCTCGCGTGCCAGGAGTCTCGTGGCCACGCCGCTGACAGCGCCCGTTCGAATGGCCGTGATCGAAGTGGCGTCGATGATGGCCAGAAGCCGTCCGCGCTCGGCCTCGAAAAGCAGAACCGCCCCCTGGTGCGTGTCGAGCTCCGTGCCCTCGTTGCCCCAGAAGAACGACACGGCTTTGAGCCCAAGGACCTTGGAGTCAAGCAGAGCGGCAGGCATCAAGCCGAGCGCGCCGACTTTGCCCGGAAGCCAGAGGATCGAACGGAGTGGCAGGATCGCTTCTGCCCGAGTCAGAGCCTTTAGCGCCTCCTCCATGACCTCCATGCACTCCTTCATGGGCAGGAGCCGCGGAACTTCTCTCTGGTTCACGAGCAGGACTTCGATCGGGGGCTCCTTCCCGCCCTGGGGCCTCACTGCCAGCGGAAGATCCTCAAGGCGGCGGCGAAACTGGCAGCGCCCCAGATCAGCAGCACCGTCAGCTCCATCCCCAGCGACGTGATCCCCTTCCCCTCGAGCATCACGGCGCGCAGCGCGTCGTTCAAGGCCGTCAACGGCAGGATTCGGACGACCGGCTGCAGGCTCTCCGGGAACCGTTCGACGGAGAAGAAGGTGCCGGAGACCAGCCACATCGGCAGCATTACGAGGTTCATCAGACCCGAGCCCACCTCCAGACTCCGGGCCCGCGCGGTCGTCAGAAGCCCGATGCCCGAGAAGCACATGGCGCCCAGAAGCGAGGCCAGAGAGAGAACCGCGAGCGACCCGCGGATGGGCACCTCGAAGATCAGTCGGCCGAAGGCCAGGATGATTGCCACCTCGAAGACCAGAAAAACCAGCCGGGCGAACATGTGGCAGAGCAGGTAGTCGCGTTTGCGCATCGGCGTCGCCACGAGCAGCTTCAGGGTCTTCTTGATGCGCGAGGTCACGATCGCGAAGCCGATACCCCACATCCCGGTGCCCATGAGGTTCAAACCCAGAATGCCGGGCAGAAGAAAGTCGATGTAACGCGAGCCTTTCTCGTGGACCGCTTCTTCCTGGACCGACATGGGGTCGTCTCGCCCGTGGGCTCGCTGGATGGCCTCGTTGACTTCGAAACGCGCCACGCGCGCATCGGGACGCGTCGGGTCGAACCGGTAGATCAGCGGAGCGCCGTCTTCGACGAGAAGCGCGATCTTGCCCGTGCGGAGCGCTTCGAGCCCATCTGCGGAAGAGAGAAACAGGATGGGCCGCACCGTGCCGGCGCCCGTGAGAGCGTCCCGGATCTCGCGGGAGTTTCTTCCCTGCGTGACGCCGACCGGGATCCTCTCGGGCGGCCGGTCGCGAAAGGCGAAACCCAGGACCAGCGCCATGAGCAGCGGGAACACGAAGACCCAGAAGAGGGCGCCCGGCTCGCGGAAGAACTCGCGCAGACGCGCCTTCGTCAGTTCCCAAAGCGGAGGCCCCACGCGCGTCTCACTCATCGCGCAGCTCCCGGCCGGTCAGCGCGATGAAGACGTCCTCGAGTGTCGCGCGGTGGGTCGAGAGGGCCTGAAGCTTCGCGCCGGACCGCTCCAGGGCGGAAAGAAGGGCCGGGACGGCGTCCACGAGACTTTCGACGCTCACGAACCACTGCGCGCCGCGGTGCCGGAGCTCCCGAACCCCCGGGATCGCCTGGAGCAGGGGAGCGGCGACGAGCGGCTCGGAGGAGAACTCCAGAATGTGCGGGGCGCGCAGGCGTGCGATCAGGTCGGCCGGGGTGCCCTCGGCGATGATCTTTCCGTGATCCACGATCGCGACGCGGTCACAGAGGCGCTCGGCCTCCTCCATGTAGTGAGTGGTCAGGAGAACCGTGCCGCCGCCGGCCCGGAAGACGCGGATGCGCTCCCAGAGCTGCAGACGGGTTTGCGGGTCGAGCCCCGTCGTCGGCTCGTCCAGGAAGAGGATGTCGGGACTGCCAGTCAGCGCGCAGGCCACGGCCAGCCGCTGGCGTTGTCCTCCCGAGAGCTTTCCCACCCGCGCGTCCCGCTTTTCCTCGAGCGACAGGTCGCGCAGGACCTCCTCGGGGTCGCGCCCCTTGCGATAGAAGGAGCGAAAAAGGCAGAGCGTCTCGAAGACCGTCAGCTTCTCGTGCAGCCGGCTCTCCTGGAGCGAGATTCCCAGCCGCTCGCGCAGCTCCTGTTCGTGTGTGCCCCAGTGGCGGCCGAGCACGCTGACCTCTCCTTCATCGGGTCGGCTCAAGCCTTCCAGGATCTCGATCGTGGTGGTTTTGCCTGCGCCGTTGGGGCCGAGCAGGCCGAAGCACTCTCCCGGCCGCACATGCAGATCCAGGCCGTCCACCGCCTGCACCGTGCCGAAGCGTTTCTTCAGACCCCGGCATTCGATGGCCAGCGTTTCGCCTGCGCCGCCGGGGAGGGTCTGGGCCGGGACTTCGGCGGCAAGGCCGGTCCGGCGGGCTTCTTCTGTCACCGGGGTTTCTCTCAAAGACGCGCATTCTCTCCCGGATCGGCAGGGAATTCAAAGTCTTGACATGTAAGCAATTGCTTACCTATTGTTCTTTGGATGAAAACCGCTTTGCGTGGCCGCGCCGCTCCCTGGAACAGTTTGGACGTCTTTTCCGCAATCTCGGATCCGACGCGACGGCGATTGCTCGATCTGCTCGCGCGCGGCGAGCGGCCGGTCAAACGGCTCGCGTCGTTCTTCCCGACGACCCGATCGGCCGTCTCCCAGCACCTGCACGTTCTTCACGCGGCGGGCCTGGTCTCCGTGCGGAAGGCCGGCCGCGAGCATCTCTTTCGGCT
>JBOGJN010000176.1:0-3774 GCA_050745445.1 Thermoanaerobaculia bacterium | reverse complement strand
GTCCCCGGCATCGTCTTCGGCCCGGAGGGAGAAGGGCATCTGCGATTCTCCTTCTCCGTCGCCGAAGAGATGATTGCCGGTGGCGTCGAGGCCCTGAAGGCGTTTGCCTCGGCCCCCGCGCTGCGGCGCTGAGCGCTTGACTCATAATGATGAGTCGAATAGACTCATCTTATGAGTAAACGTCTCCAGGTCCTTTTCAACGACGCAGAGCTCAAGGAAATCCGGCAGGTCGCCCGCGGCCACAAATTGAGCGTCGCCGAATGGGTGCGCGAGACGCTGCGCGCCGCGCGCAAGCGTGAGCCCTCAAGCGATCGTGCGCGCAAGCTCCAAGCCATCCGCGAGGCCGTGCGCCACCGTTTTCCCGCCGGCCCCATCAACGAGATGCTCGAAGAGATCGAGCGCGGTTACCTGGGGAGGGAGCGAGAGTGATCTTCGTGGACTCGAATATCCCGATGTATCTCGTCGGTGCCGAGGATTCCCAAAAGGCCGAAGCGCGAGGTCTGGTCGAGCGATGCGTCGGAAGCGAGGAGCGACTGGTCACCGACGCGGAGGCTCTGCAGGAGATCCTTCACCGCTACGTCGCCATCCGAAGGCCCGAGGCGATCCAGCCCGCCTTCGACGCTCTCCTTGGCATCGTGGACGAAGTCTTTCCCATTGAAGAGAAAGACGTGGACAGAGCGAAGACGATCGTTTTGGGGACGAATCGGCTCTCGGCTCGTGACGCGATCCATCTCGCCACGATGGAAAGCCATGGCGTCATGAAGATCCTGAGCTTCGACGCGGGCTTCGACGGATTCCCGGGCGTGAGCCGGGTTTCCTAGCACACTGTCTCGAAGTCGCGTCATCTTGGTTTTCGTAGGGGCGGCCCTTGCGGCCGCCCGCGGGCGGGGACAAGCCCCGCCTCTCCCGAGGGGAGAGGGAGTCACCTTCGGTCTGTCGGCCTAGCGCCGGTAGGCCTCGGGGCGGCGGTCCGAGAGCGCCGGGAACCGGGCCCGGGCGTCCCGGACGACCGAAGGGTCGGCGTCAAAAAGGAGGACCGCTTCGGAGGGTCCACCCGAGGCCAGTGTCTCGCCCCAGGGGGAGATGACCGCCGAGTCTCCCGTGTACCGCAGCCCCCCACCTTCGCCCACGCGGTTGACCCCCGCGACGTAGCAGAGGTTCTCGATCGCCCGCGCGTGCAAGAGGGTCCTCCAATGAGAGATCCGCTCCTGCGGCCAGTTGGCGACGACAGCGAAGAGGTCGGTCTCCTCCGCGACGAGCCGGAACGGCTCGGGAAAGCGCAGGTCGTAACAGACCAAGGGCGTCACGCGCACGTTCTCGACGGGAACGGTCACGACGCGGTCGCCGCCAGCATAGACCCGGTCTTCTCCGCCGAAGGAGAAAGGATGGATCTTGGCGTATCGCGTCACTTCCCCGGCCGGCGACACCAGGAGAGCCGTGTTGCGCGGCCTGGGTACGCCTGCCTCCGGAACGCTCGCCAGAATCCAGAGCCCCAGCTCCTTCGCGGTGTCGCGCAAGAAGGTCTCCGAAGGCCCTCCGGGAGGCTGCGCAACCCGGTCCGGCTTCATCGAGAACCCGGTCGCGAACATCTCCGGCAAAAGGACGAGCCTCGCGCCTTGTGTCTTCGCCTGCCGCAAGTGTCGCAAGGCCCGCCGGTGGTTCTCGGCAGCGTCCTCCCAGGCGATGTCGAGCTGGACAAGGGCGACTTTCACGGGACCACGCCCCTCACCCTGATCCTCTCCCGGAGGGAGAGGGAAGTTTTTTCAGTCTCTTGACGGCCTCTTTGAGCGTCTCCATCCGCTTGCAAAAGGCAAAGCGCGCATAGCTCTTGCCGTGCTCCACGTTGTCGTAGAAGGCGCTCGGTGGGATCGCTGCGACCCCGATCTCCTCGATCAGGTAACGGCAGAACCGGACGTCGTCGTCGAACCCGAGGGGGCGAAAGTCCGCGCAGACAAAGTAAGTCCCTGCGGGAGGTTTCACGTCAAAACCGATGCGGCCAAGCTCTCCGACCAGGTAATCCCGCCTCTCGCGGTAGGAGGCCACAAGACTCCGGTAGTAGTCGGGAGGGGCGGCCAACGCCGCCGCGGCCGCATGCTGGAGCGGCGTCGCCGTGGCGAACGTGATGAACTGGTGCGCAGCCCGAACCGCTTCGGTCAGCGCCCCGGGGGCCGCCGCCCAGCCGATCTTCCAGCCGGTTAAGGAAAAGGTCTTCCCGAGGCTCGAGATTGTAATCGTGCGCTCCCGCATCCCGGGCAGCGTCGCGATCGGGATGTGCCGTCCCTCGTAGACGATGTGCTCGTGCACCTCGTCGCAAATGCAGAGCAGATCCCGCTCCCGGCATAGCTTCGCAATGATCCCGAGCTCGTCACGTGAAAAGACCTTTCCCGTGGGGTTGTGGGGAGTGTTTACGAGAAGAGCCCGCGTGCGCGATGTGACGGCCTCCCGCAGCGCTTTCTCCTCGAACAGCCAGTCGGGAGCGTGGAGCGTGACGATACGCGGAGTCGCCCCGGCCATCCGCACGCTTGCCTTGTAGGAGTCGTAATAGGGCTCGAACAGAATCACTTCGTCGCCCGGATCGCAGATCCCCTGGACCGCCGCGAAGATCGCCTCGGTCGCTCCCGAGGTGACGGTGATCTCGGAACCGGTTGCGTAGTCGAGGCCATAGTCGCGGCGGTATTTGGCCGAAAGAGCCTCGTGGAGGTCGGGGATGCCGCTCATGCGCGCGTACTGTCCGTGTCCCGCACGGATCGCCGCGATGGCGGCCTCCTTGACGAAGTCGGGCCCGTCGAAATCGGGAAAGCCCTGTGCCAGGTTGACCGCTCCGCGCTCGGAGGCGCGCCGGGTCATCTCGGTGAAAATGGTGGTGCCGAAACCTTCGAGCCTCCGGGCGAGCGCCGTTCGCACGCGCCGGATGATATCCGGGCCGACGGGCCGCGCTCCCGCGGCGTGGCGCGAACCCCCCGGAAGCCCGGTCGCGTATTTACCGGCGGGCAGGCCTCGCATATTCTCCCGCCGCGAAAGGTACAGAATGCCGCCGAGCAAGAAACACTATCGCGTCGCCATCATCGGCTCCGGTCCCGCCGGCTGGACGGCGGCGCTCTACGCTTCCCGAGCGGAGCTTTTCCCCGTCGTCTTCGAAGGGCCGCAACCGGGCGGCCAGCTGACGATCACGACCGACGTCGAAAACTACCCCGGCTTCCAGCACGGGATTCAGGGCCCCGAGATGATGGAGATCTTCCGCGAGCAGGCCAAGCGCTTCGGCACGGAAGTGGTGCTCGACACCGTGACGGACGTGGATTTCTCGAGGCGTCCCTTCCGCGTCACGCTCGACGCCGGGGGCTCCGTCACGGCGGATGCCGTGATCGTGTCTTCGGGAGCCTCGGCGAAGCTTCTGGAAATCGAGTCGGAGACCCGCCTGATGGGGCACGGTGTCTCCGCCTGCGCGACCTGCGACGGATTCTTTTTCAAGGGCAAGGAGGTCGTCGTGGTGGGCGGCGGCGACACCGCCATGGAGGAGGCGACGTTTCTGACGAAGTTCGCGACGAAGGTCACGATCGTGCACCGGCGCGAGCAGTTCCGAGCCTCCAAGATCATGCTCGAGCGCGCCCGGCGCCACCCGAAGATCGCCTGGAAGTTGAACGCCTCAGTCGAGGAGATCCACGGCGGCGGGGGCGGCGTCACGGGAGTGACGCTCAAGGACACGCGCACGGGTGAGCTTTCGGAATTCCCGACGCAGGGCGTCTTTATCGCGATCGGCCACTCGCCCAACACGGC
>JBOGJN010000175.1:0-1171 GCA_050745445.1 Thermoanaerobaculia bacterium | reverse complement strand
GGCGCCTCCGTCCAGTGGAGCGGCGCGCTCGACGTCAAGACGACGCCGAAGGGGGGAAAGCCGTGATCAACCGGATCATCGACTTTTCGCTCAACAACCGCTATCTCATCCTGGGCTTCGCGCTGCTTCTCGCGGCGGCTGGCGTCTACACGGTCAAGACCAACCCGCTCGACGCCATCCCCGACATCTCCGAGACGCAGATCATCGTCTTCGCCGACTGGCCCGGCCGCTCGCCGCAGGAGGTCGAAGACCAGGTGACTTATCCCATCGTCGTCAATCTCCAGGGCCTCGCGGGCGTCAAAGCCGTTCGCTCGTCGTCGGCCTTCGGTTTCTCGATGATCAACGTCATCTTCGAAGACGGGACCGATCTCTATTTCGCCCGGACGCGGATACTGGAGCGGATGAACCTGATCACGACGCTCCTGCCCAAGGCGGTGACACCCGTTCTGGGGCCGGACGCGTCCGCGGTCGGGCAGGTGTTCTGGTACACGGTCGAGGGCGAAGGCAAGGACCTCGGACAGTTGCGGGCGATCCAGGACTGGTTCGTGCGCTACCAGCTCAATTCCGTACCGGGCGTGGCCGAGGTTGCGTCGATCGGCGGCTTCGTGCGCCAGTACCAGATCGACGTGGACCCCAACAAGCTCACCGCCTATGGCTTGTCGATCCGCGATGTGATCGAGGCTGTCCAGCGCAGCAACAACAACGTCGGAGGAAAGGTCATCGAGCAGGGCGCCATCGAGTACGTCGTGCGGGGCCTCGGACTGATCCGGGAACCCTCCGATGTCGAACAGGTCGTCGTGGCCTCCCGCGGGGGGATTCCCGTCTATGTGTCGAACCTGGGGACGGTCTCGGTCGGGCCCGAGTTCCGGCGCGGCGCGCTCGAGAAGGACGGCAAGGAAGTGGTCGGGGGCGTCGTGACCATGCGCTATGGCGTGAGCGCGCCCGAGATCATCGAGCGCGTCAAGGAAAAGATCGTCGAGCTGCAGAAGGGATTGCCGCCCGGCGTGAAAATCGTTCCCTTCTACGACCGGTCGGCTCTGATCGCGCGCGCGGTCGGGACTCTCAAACGCTCCCTGTTCGAGGAGGTCGTTCTCGTTACGCTGGCCCACATCGTCTTTCTGATGCACTTCCGCTCGATCCTGATCGTCACGCTGCCGCTGCCGCTGGCGAT
>JBOGJN010000174.1:0-1369 GCA_050745445.1 Thermoanaerobaculia bacterium | reverse complement strand
CCGATGGCGCTCATCCCGAGGCCGATCAGGTCGGTTCCCGCCTTCGTCGTGTAACCCTGGAAGTTGCGGTGGAGCGTCCGGTTCTGCCGCGCCCGGGAGAGCTCGTCCTCCGGCCGCGCGAAGTGATCCATCCCGATGTACTCGAAGCCGGCGGCGGTGAGGCGTTCGAGTGCGGTGCGGAAGATCTCGAACTTGGTCCGCTCCTCGGGAAGATGCTTCTCCAGCAGCTTCTGATGTTTCTTCAGCCACGGCACGTTGGCGTAGGAGTAGACCGCGAGACGGTCCGGTCCGATCTCGAGCACGCGGTCGATCGTGGCTGAAAACGTCTCCGGCGTCTGAAAGGGGAGGCCGTAGATCAGGTCCATGTTGATGCTCGAAAATCCGAGCCGCCGCGCGGCCTCTACCAGGCGGCGGGTGTCCTCATAGGGTTGGATGCGGTCCACCGCCTCCTGAACCTGCGGATCGAAGTCCTGCACGCCCATGGACAGGCGGTTAAAGCCCAGACGCTCGAGCGTCTGGAGATGCTCCGCGGTCGTTACGCGCGGATCCACTTCAACGCCGATTTCCGCGTCCTGGGTAAACGAAAAGCGCTCCCGGAGTTTCCGTGCAAGACGCGCCATGCGCTCGGGCGTGAAGTAAGTGGGCGTGCCACCCCCCCAGTGAAGCTGGGTCACCCGGCGCCCGGAACCCACTCGCTCGGCCACCCAGTCGATCTCTCGCTCGAGTGTCGCGAGGTACGCCTCTTCGACCGAATGGTTGCCGCCGGTGATGACGACCGTGCAGGCGCAGAAGTAGCAGAGGCTCTCGCAAAAGGGGAGGTGGACGTAGAGGGAGAGGGGAGCAGGCGAGGACGCGGTGGCGCTCTCGGCGAGCACGGCTTCGTATTTCGCCGGGCCGAAGTCTTCCTTCCAGGTGGGCGCGGTCGGGTAAGACGTGTAGCGCGGTCCCGGCACGTTGTACCGGTGGAGCAACTCGAGAGAGACATCGCGGGGGTTCATGGGTTCTCAGTGATCAGTTTTCAGTTCTCAGTTCTCGGCTTTTACGCTCTCAGGTTCCTGCCTGACGGCGGAGACCTGACGGCTGACAGCTTCCGCGTGAGCCGGTTCGCGAACCGCTTCGAAGAAAGCCTCCGCGCACTCGATCGGTGTCTCTGGAAGAACGCCATGTCCCAGGTTCACGATGTGTCCCGTACCTCCGGTCTCGGCGATGAGGTTGCGGGTCCGCCGGGAGACTTCCTCGCGTGTGGAAAGGAGCGCGCCCGGGTCGAGATTCCCCTGGAGCGCCTTGCCCGGGACCCGCCGTCGCGCTTCCGAGAGGCTCACTCTCCAGTCCACCGAGAGCACATCCGCGCCCGACTGTGCCATGGCCT
>JBOGJN010000173.1:0-3110 GCA_050745445.1 Thermoanaerobaculia bacterium | reverse complement strand
GCCGCGACCCGATCTTGAAGGAACGCCTCTTCGGCCTGACCGGCCCCGAGGGGAACCACGGCGAGGATGTGAAGGAGTGCTACTTCTTTCTCGACTCGACCCCCACGCATTCCTACCTGAAGGCCCTCTACAAGTACCCGCAGGCACAGTTCCCGTATGCCTGGCTTCTCACAGAGAACCGCCGGCGCACGCGGGAGGATCCCGAGTTCGAGCTTCCGGACACGGGGATCTTCGATGAAAACCGATACTTCGACGTTTTCGCCGAATACGCGAAGGCCTCCCCCGACGACATCGCCATCCGCATCACGGTCTGCAACCGCGGCCCCGCGGCGGCGCCGCTGACGGTTCTGCCCACGCTCTGGTTCCGCAACACCTGGTCCTGGGGACGCACGGGGGAAGGGTATTGGCCAAAGCCCCGGATCACGGCGCAAGGCGGCGCGCTTCTGGCGGAGCACGCGAGCCTCGGCCGATTCCGTCTGGAGGCCGAGGCAAACCCGATCGATCCTCTGCTTCTCTTCACGGAAAACGAGACCAACGCGGCCAGGCTCTTTGGCGGTGCTAACCCGACCCCGTACGTCAAAGACGCGTTCCACGACTACGTCGTCCACGGCGCAACCGAGGCCGTCAACCCGGAGCGCGTCGGCACGAAGGCGGCCGTTCTCTACCGGTTGGAGGTTCCGGCGCGCGGAGAGATGACGCTGCGTCTGAGGCTCACCGCCGAGAAGGAGGCGTCGCAGAGCCCCTTCGGACGCGGTTTCGAGGAGCTTTTCCGAAGACGGGTCCTCGAGGCCGACGCCTTCTACGCATCACGTTTTCCCAGGGAGCTTTCCGAAGAGGAGAGGCGTGTGGCGCGGCAGGCCTGCGCGGGGCTTCTCTGGTCGAAGCAGTTCTACCACCTCTCCGTCAAGGACTGGCTCGAGGGAGACCCCTCGCAGCCGCCTCCCCCCGAGAGCCGAAAAAACGGGCGCAACGTCGGCTGGCCGCATCTCTACAACCGCGACGTGATCTCCATGCCCGACACCTGGGAGTACCCCTGGTACGCGGCGTGGGATCTGGCTTTCCATATGGTCCCCTTCGCGAAGCTCGACCCGGATTTCGCCAAACAGCAGCTCATCCTGCTTCTGCGCGAGTGGTACATGCACCCCAACGGCCAGATCCCGGCCTATGAGTTCGCCTTCGGCGACGTCAACCCTCCCGTGCACGCCTGGGCGGCCTGGCGCACTTACAAGATCACGGGCCCCCGGGGCGGGCGCGATCGCGTCTTTTTGGCCCGCGTCTTTCAGAAGCTCCTCCTGAACTTCACCTGGTGGGTCAATCGGAAGGACCCGGAGGGCAAAAACCTCTTCGCCGGGGGATTCCTGGGTCTCGACAACATTGGAGTCTTCGACCGCTCGACGGAACTTCCGACCGGCGGCTACCTCGAGCAGGCGGACGGCACGGCGTGGATGGCCTTCTATTGCGCCACGATGCTGTCGATGGCTCTGGAGCTCGCCCGGGAAGACCCTTCCTACGAGGACGTGGCCTCGAAATTCTTCGAGCACTTCGTGGCGATCACCGACGCGATGAACACGCTGGGCGGAACCGGGCTCTGGGACGAGGACGACGGCTTCTACTACGACCAGCTCCACGTGGACGGGCACCACATTCCGTTGCGGGTGCGCTCGATGGTCGGTCTGGTGCCGCTCTTCGCCGCGGAAATCCTGGAGGAGCAGTCAATCGCACGCCTGCCGGGATTCCGCAAGCGCATGGAGTGGTTCCTGGAGAACCGAAAGGACTTGAGCCGCCACATCTCCTACATGGAAACGGGAGGACACGGCCACGGGCACCGGCTGCTCGCCATCCCCACGCGCGCGCGGCTGGAACGGGTGCTGCGATACCTGCTGGACGAAAAGGAGTTTCTTTCTCCCTGCGGCATCCGGGCGCTTTCGCGCGTCTACGGGGAGCGGCCCTACACTTTCCGCGTGGGCGCAAACGAGTACCGCGTTGCCTACGACCCGGGCGAGTCCACGACCGGCCTCTTCGGCGGAAACTCCAACTGGCGCGGGCCCGTCTGGTTCCCGGTCAACTACCTGCTGGTCGAGGCCCTCGAGCGCTATCACCACTACTACGGCGACGACTTCTCCGTCGAATGCCCGATGGGCTCGGGCCGGCGGATGAATCTCTCCGAGGTCTCCCACGAGATCGCAAGAAGGCTCGCCTCCACGTTTCTGCCCGACCAGAACGGGAACCGCCCTTGCCACGGGGCAGACCGCCGCTTCGCGGTGGATCCTCACTGGCGCGATCTGCTCCTCTTTCACGAGTATTTCCACGGCGAGACGGGTCGTGGCGTGGGGGCTTCTCACCAGACCGGGTGGACGGCGCTCGTGGTCCGTTGCCTCGAGGATCTCGCGCGCTCGCGCCAAAGCGCGCAAGCCGGGCTCGCCTTGCCTGCGGACTCCTCAGCCCGCCGATAAAGGCGCCTCTCCGCAGACTCAGGGCAGGAAGGGGATTACGCGTTCGGCCAGGGACGGCGGGAGCGCTCGCAGCCCTTCGCGGATCTCCTCGGGGCGGTACCGCTGCGAGAAATGCGTCAACACGACGGCCTCGTTCTGAAAGAGGTCGGCCCGTGAAACGAGATCGTCCAGATGGATATGCTCGTAAACGCTGGCCCGCTCGCGATCATCCGGGAAGAGGAAGGAGCACTCGATCAAGAGAACCTTCGCTTGGAAAAGCTCCGGCGCCGCCTCGAAGATCGCGGCGCCGCAATCGCCCGGGTAGGCCAGGAGCGGAATCTCCTCGCGTCGCGTGACCTCGACCCCCTCCCCTCGCAGCCGGGCGATCTCCTCTCCTGTCCGATCCGCGTGCTCCGGTTTGAGCTTCCGCTTCACCTCAGAGAAGAGGTAACCAACGGTCGGCACGCGATGGCGACCCGGCAGGATCTTGAGCTCCAGGTCGTTTCTCAATCGAACGGCGTCACCAGGTGCGACCGCTGTGATCTCTAGCCCGTACGCGACGTCTTCGAGACGCTCGCAGACCTCCAGCCAGGCCTGAAACTCCCCTGCCGTCTCTTTCGGCGCGAAGACACGCGCCGGCCGCAGGCCCTGGAGCCGCCGGCGGGAGGCGTGGTGCGC
>JBOGJN010000172.1:0-8961 GCA_050745445.1 Thermoanaerobaculia bacterium | reverse complement strand
AGAAAGGGATGACGGAGCGATTGGTCACAACCTGGAACGGGCGCCGGACGCAAAGTGCCGGACACGACGCCCGCATCCATTTTTCAGCAGCCTGCTAGAGCCGCGAGCGCGGGTGTGGAGCTACGGGGGCCCCTGGCCTCGCAGGAAGCGTTCGTAGAGCGTCACCTCCGTCATGCTGCCGATCGCGAACGGGATACGCTCGTGAAGCGCCTGGGGGACAACGTCCAGGACCTGTTCGGTGCCGGTGGAGGCGCGCCCGCCCGCCTGCTCGGCCAGCAGGGCAAGCGGATGGCATTCGTACAGAACGCGCAGCTTCGGGCGTGGCTTGCCCCCGCCCGCCGAATCGGCCGGGTAGTAATAGATCCCTCCCTCGAGCAGGATCCGATGAAAATCGCCCACGAGCGAGCCCGAGTAGCGCGTCGAATAGGGTCGGCCGGTCTCGGGGTCCTTCTCTTTGAGATACTCGGTGAACGCGCGAACCTCCGGCGCCCAGCCGCAGGAGCGCCCTTCGTTGACCGCGAAGCCTCTGCCGCGCGCCGGCATGCGAACCGTCTTGTGGGTCAAAAGAAACTCCCCGATCGAGGGGTCGAGCGCGAAGAGATGCGCCCCGTCGCCGCAGGTGTAGACCATCAGGGTCGCCGGACCAAAGAGAATGTAACCCGCCGCGATCTGCTCGCGCCCGGAGCGCAGCAGATCGGCCTCGCCTCCCTCTCCGCGCCGGCGGATCGAGAAGATCGTCCCGAGCGTGCCGTTGACATCGATGTTGGAGGAGCCGTCCATCGGATCGAAGAGGACCGCGTAGCGCCCCTGCTCGGAATTCCGCGTGTAGAAAAAGGGCTCTTCCAGTTCCTCCGAGGCAGCCAGCGTGACGAGGCCCCCGTAATCGAAGGTTTCGAGCAGAATCTCATTGGCGATCACGTCGAGCTTCTTCTGCTCTTCCCCCTGGATATTGGTCGTCGACGCGGAGCCAAGCTGTTTCTTGAGGCCCGCCACCGCAAGCTCCCGGGCGATGCGCTTGGCCGCCACGCCAAACCGCATGAGAAGCAGCGACAGCTCGCCTGTCGCGCCCGGGTGGGCTTGCTCGGTCTCCAGAATGAAACGGTCCAGGGTGGGAGGGTTCATTTCGGAATTCGGATTTCGGATTTCGGAAAGCCCTACGCTATCGCAAATCCGAATTCCGAAATCCGAAATCCGGATTCTACCTTCCGCCCTTGAGCCACTCGCGCCAGGCGGGTTTGCCCTCTCCCCTGGAGTTCTGGAGGCCCCGGTTGGCCAGAAAGCTGGCGCGGCGGCGGGCGACCTCCGAAAAGTTGGACTGCAGCTGGAGGAGACCGGCAGGAGGGTTACGCCAGGTCGCGTAGCGGACAAACAGGAGACTGCTTCCGTCGCTTCCCGCCACGAACCGCCTCAGGCGTCGGACAAATTCCGCCTGTTTCTCCGGGCTCGAACCGTTCTCGGCGGCCGAGGAATAACTCACCTCGGCGAAGGCGATGGGGCGCGGGCCGGCGCGATCGAGCAACCGCTTCCAGTCGCGCTCGAGAACGTCCGGGGAGCGGTGAAGAAAAGGCGACTCCCGCGCGAAAGGCGCATAGATATAGAAAAGCACTGGGTTCCCCTCGTGGAGCGCGGCCTCCACCGCGGGAGCCACGGTCTCCGTGGGGGCGGCGGTCGTCACGCCGACCTTCAAGTGCGGCACCTGCTTCCGAAGAAACTGAACCGCGCCATCGAAAAGACGGCGGTACGCCCGGAGCTGCTCCGGCTTATCGGCGAAGTAGGCGTCGGCCTCGTAACCGAGTGAGAGGGTCGAGAAGTCGAGCAGCGCCGGCCGGAGCGCGTCGAGCAGGCGCCCGAGGCGCAAAGACAGCTTCGAATCATCGAAGGCGACGGACGTCAGATCCGCCGGCACGTCTTTCGAGCGCCCCGCCACAAGCGGCAGATCGAGGTGAAGGGTCGCTCCCGACTGCCGGAGCAGGCGGGCGGCCTGCGCGACCTCGGCGATACGGTACTGACCCGGGGCAGGTTCGGCCTGCGACCAGGACACCGTCAACGCGAAGACGGAAACACCGGTGCGTCGAATCTCCTGGAGCAGCTGCCGCTGCACGGCCGGAGAAGCATTCGCCTCGAACTCGACCGCGAGGCCGAGCCCGGGCCGGGAGACCGGGCGAGAAGGTCCGGCCGTCGCGCTCAGAACCGAACCCAGGAGCAAAAACGAGGAGCAAAGCCCCGCGCGTCTCACGCGTCCATTATGGGTGACTCTGGAGGAATTGGTGATTTGTGATTTGTGAATTGTGATTTGCGAACAGGCTCCCTTGCGGGCGTGGGAGGCTCCCGGCTACGCCGCGGGCGAGCCGACAAGCACGATGGGCCCCGTCGGCTGCGGCACACCGCCGCGCGGCTCGATCGTCACCGCGAAGTTCTGCGCCGCGGAAATTGCCGCGGAGCCGATGCCGACCTTCCGGCTGATCGAGAGTTGGAACGAGCTATCAGTTTTCAGCTATCCGTCGTCAGTCGTTCAAACGGACAGCTGCGAGCCGAGCACGAAAAACTATCGCTTCTTGGGGTTCTCCGGAATGGGCGTCGGGCCCCCCTTCAGATCTTCCCGGATGATGAGGTCCAGGAAGAGCTCCCGAACGCCTCCCTTGCCGCCGGTCCTGAAGCGCCCTCTGACCTCGCTCGGCTTCAAGGAGATTCCGGTCATCGTCTTCAAGTACTGACAGAAAACGTAGGAGCGGGACCGAAACGAGATGATGAGCAGGAGCAACAGGACAATCGCCGCCCCGAGCAGCGCCCATCCCGCCGAAGTCGAAAGCCCAAAGATTTCGTTCATCGGAGAGCTTCGCAGGCAAGATTAGCAGAACGCGAAGCGCTCCGGAAACGACGGCCGCGGCCGCTCAAAGCTTCGATAAGAACTCCCGAGCCACCTCCTCCGGGCGCCTCTTGTCTCTGTCGAGCGCCGCGTTCAACCGCCGCATCGCGGAAGCGTCGATCCTGCCGGCAAGTTTCCCGAGGACCTCCCGCACGGCGGCGTTGGAGCGCCAGACCTCCCCACGCACGACGAAGGCCGCCTCGTAGGGAGGAAAATAACGCCGGTCGTCCTCGAGCACGACGGCGTCCTGCGCGGCGATCAGGCCATCGGTTGAGTTGCCGGCGATGACGTCCACCCTGCCGCTCTCGAGCGCCGGGTAGAGCAGCCCCAGGTCCATCTGCACCGGCCGGAGGGCAAACGCGAGGCCGTAGACCCGGGCAAGACCGGGAAACCCGTCCTCCCTCTCCAGAAACTCGTAGCCGAAGCCCGGACGGAGCTTGCCGGCATGCGCCGAGAGGTCCGAGATCTTGCGGATCCCGAGCCTGCGCGCCTCCTGCCCGCGCATGATCAGCGCGAAAGTGTTCTCGAACCCGAGCGGCGGGGACCAGATGAGCGCCCACCGCCGCGCGTACTCGCGGGCCACCGTTTCTCGAACCGCGACCGGGTCCGAGACGGGCTTTCTGGCCAGGATCGCCGTGAACGCCGTGCCCGTGTACTCGGGGTAGAGGTCGAGCTCTCCCGCTGTCAGCGCCCGATGACAGACAAAGGTCCCCCCGAGGTTCAACCGCCGGTCCACCCGGACGCCCTTCTGCTCGAGTCCCTGCGCCACGATCTCGGCGAGCAGGATCTGCTCGGAAAAATTCTTGGATCCGATACGGACCGTGCGCGCCGGCCCTCGACAGCCGCCAAAAAGAAAGAGGGCTCCAGCCGCGAGGAGGGCGGTTGCCTTCACCGGCCGGCGTCGCGTCGGCGGTCTCTTTCGCGGGCGCCCCGTTCATGGGAGCGCCGATGCACGACCCGGCGGTCGCTCGCGAACCGCTGAAAGCGGCGGTCGGTGAGGTCGAGATGGCGTCGGGCGTGTCGCAAGGCGTCGGTCCGGTGTTCGCCGGCCCAGGCGGGCGCATCGCGGCTGCTCGCGCGGCGGCAGCCGCAACGGACGAAAGGAAGGACGTTGCCGTGCGCGTCGGCGCGGCAGTGGATGTGGGTTGTCGGGTGCACGACGCAGTGGCAATAGGCATTGCCGTTCATGCGGGTCATCTCCCCTGGCCTCTGGAGGGCAACCGGGTTCGCCTGCCGTCAGGCTTCACGACCATCCACAGAGGCTCGTACTCGATTCTGACTCCGAGATTCTAAGCCCGTTTTGGGTCTGTCCCGGTCACGAGGCGGACCACCGCCGTTCCACGGCCCCGAGCAGGAAATCCGCCCCGAGCGCGAGCAGCGCCGCGGGCAGTGCTCCCGCAAGAATCAACCGGTTGTCCACGATCGCGATGCCGCGGTAGATCAGGACGCCCAGACCCCCGGCGCCGATCGCCGCTGCGATGGTGGCAAGCCCGATCGAGACGACGGTCGCAATCCGCACGCCGGCGAGCACGACCGGGAGCGCCAGCGGCAACTCCACCCACCAGAGCCTTTGCCGCCGCGTCATGCCGAGACCCGTGGCCGCTTCCACGATCGCCGGATCGACAGACCGGATTCCGGCGCAGGTGTTGCGCAGGATCGGAAGCAGCGCGTAGACGATCAGGGCCACGATCGCCGTGCGGGCCCCGATGCCGCCAATCAGAGGCAGAGGGAGCAAGAAACCAAAGAGGGCGAGACTCGGCACGGTCTGGACCACACCGGCGAACCCCAGGATCGGGCGGGCCAGACGCGGACGGCGCGTCAACAGGATGCCCAGGGGAACGCCGATAGCGACCGCCAGGACCGTCGAGAGCGCCACCAGCAACAGGTGCTCTGCCGTAAGCGAAAGGATCTCGCTCCGGCGCTCCCAGAAATAGTGAACGAGATCGCTCATTGCGCTCAGAGACTTCCGGACACGAACTCGCGCACGAAGGCGTCGGCGGGCCTCTCTCGGATCTCGGCGGGAGAGCCCACCTGACGCACCCGCCCCCCTTGCAGGACAGCCACGCGGTCGGCCAGACGGAAGGCCTCGGAAAGGTCGTGCGTCACCAGAAGCACGGCCTTGCCGAGCTTGCGCTTCCAGTCGAGAAACTCCCGTTGCAACGCGCGCCGGGCGATCGGGTCGAGGGCTCCAAACGGCTCGTCCATGAGCACGACGGGAGGGTCGGCGGCGAGCGCCCGCGCCATGCCTACCCGCTGCCGCTGGCCGCCGGAGAGCTCGCGGGGCCGCCGCGAAGAAAACTCAGCAGCGGGCAGATTCACCATCGTGAGCAACTCCGCGGCCCGGTGGCGGCGCCTCTCTTCGCTCCAACCCAGCAGCTCAGGGACCACGGCGATGTTTCGCCAGACGTCCCAGTGCGGGAAGAGCCCCCCCTCCTGGATCACGTAACCGAGCTGGCGGCGCAGGCCGACCGGATCTTCCTGCCGGACATCGCGTCCGAAGACGAGGACATCTCCGGCGTCCGCCTCGAGCAATCGGTTGACGAGCTTCAAGGCCGTCGTCTTGCCGCAGCCCGAGGGGCCGATCAAGGCGACGGTTTCGCCCGCCTGGAGGATGAGCGAGAAGTCGTCCAGCACCGGGCGCGTGGGCTCGAAGGACTTGCGGACTCTGCGAAATTCGACGGCGGGCGCAAGCAAGCTGTCAGCTTTCAGCTATCAGCTCTCAGCTTCCGCCGATCGAGACTTACGACACGAGCGTTGACGGGAAACAATCCATGCCATAGCGATGAAGGCCCTCTTGCCGTGCCCGGCTGAAAGCTGACAGCTGAGAGCTGAGAGCTAGAATGGCACGGTGAACGAATTGTACGACGCCGTGATCATCGGCGGCGGCCCTGGGGGCTCGACTGTCGCCACGGCGCTCGCGCGGGCGGGACGGCGCGTCGTCGTGCTCGAGCGCGAGAAGTTTCCGCGCTTTCACGTCGGCGAGTCGCTGCTGCCCTACAGCTTGCCGATCTTCGAGCGGCTGGGTGTGGCCGAGAAGATCCGCCGGGCAGGCTTCCAGGAGAAGTACGGGGCCTTCTTCTGGAACGACATGACGGGAAACGGCACGCGGCCGGTCGTTTTCCGGGACGCCTTCGACGACCACCACCCGATGGCTTACCAGGTCAAGCGCGCGGATTTCGACGACCTGCTGCTGCGGCATTCTGGCGAGTCGGGGGCCGATGTGCGGCAGGAGACGGCCGTCGAGGAGGTCCTCTTCGCAGGCGGACGTGCCATCGGCGTCCGGGCACGCGCAAGAGATGGCAAGACCGAAGAGATCCGCGCGCGGGCCGTCGTGGACGCCTCGGGCCAATCCGCCTTTCTTTCGAAGAAGCTCGGCACGCGGAGGTTCGACCCGAAACTCAAACGCGCGGCCCTCTTCGCCCACTATCAGGGGATCCGGTGGCCCGAAGGACACCAGCCGGGCGACATCCTGCTCCCGATCGACGCGGGTGTCTGGTACTGGATCATCCCGTTCTCCGACGGCTCCTCGAGCGTGGGCGCTGTCTTCGAGCCCTCGCTTTCCCCAACAGGGGGCGCTGCCAAGAGCCTGGAGGAGCGTTTCGAGCGGCTGCTCGAGCGCTCGCCGAGGATGCCCGAACTGCTCGAAGGAAGCCGGCGCGTCTCCAAGGTCTTCGGCATCTCCGATTACTCCGCGGCCTCGGCGCGCATGGCGGGAGACGGCTATGTCCTCGTCGGGGACGCGGCGACGTTTCTCGATCCCGTTTTCTCGACAGGTGTGTTTCTGGCCCTCGCGACCGGCGAACGCGCCGCGCGCGCCATTGACCGGGCGATCGCAAAGCATGGTCGCCTCGACGCCCGGGATCTTGCCGGCTATGAGCGGGAGGCGCGAAAGCTCTTCGCGCGGTTCCGCCGCTTCGTCTACAACTTCTACGACCCCGTCTTTTTCGAGGCGTTCTGCACGCCCAACCCACCCGAACCGATGCGTAAGGCCGTCACAACCGTGCTTGCGGGAGGCGTCGAGAGGCCCCCCCTGGCGCTCAAGATCTGGACGCGGTTGATGCTCTGGGGCGTCGGAATCGACCGACTCCGGCGGCGGATCGGGATCGAGCCAACCGACTCGGCCGGCCACCGGCCGTCGGCCGCCTGAGAAAAGCTTTCAGCTCTCAGCTTTCAGCCTTCAGAGTCCGGTCGTCGCGGCTCGGCTGAAGGAATTATGTCAGATCTGACATGACGCGGGAAGCTGACAGCTGACAGCTGAGAGCTCGTGCCTCACCCTCCCAGCAGCGCCTTTTTCAAGTCCTCCTGCACCGGGTTCACGCCGATCCAGACAGAGAAGAGCGCGTCGGCGAAGTCTTTACCTTCAATGGTGCCCTTCTCGGTTCCCTTCGCCGTCACGACCGTCCCCTTGCCCGGCACGTAGGTCAGGACGATCTGGTCCCCCTTCACCACGTCGGGGATCATCGCATTGAGACGGTCGAGGCGCGCCTTCAGAGCTCCCATCTGCGCCTTCGAGTTTTTCTCGAACCCTTCAATGATCGTCTCGGTGATCTTCGCGCCCGCGACGTCGCGCAGGAGTGACATCCGGATGCTCTTGACCTGATCGGAAGAGACGATGACCGCGGCGTCCTTCGAGGGACTCTCGAGATAGAGGCCGGCCACGTAAACCTTGAAGATCATCTTCGTGCGCAGGCCCATGCCGTTCAAGTGGAGCGTCCTGCCTTCCACCGTCGCCGTCTCCGCCATCGTCACGCCGGCCACTTCCCCGGCCTGAGAGAAAACCGCAAGGGCGAATACAACCGGCGCCACCGTCATCGCCCGCCATCTCATGAGTCCCTCCCGAGCGTTGAGCGTTCGGAGTTCGGAGTTGAGAGTTCAGAACCGACGCCGTGAACTCTAACCTCTCAACCCCTAACCCTCAACTCCCAACTCCTCACTCACGTTGCCGCGTACCTTGCCCTCGCCAGATCCACAATCTCTCCAATCAACTGGGTGTAACTGCGCCCGGCCTTGCGTGCCGCCATGACGAACTCGGCGCCCGAGGAGAGCCACGGGTTGGGATTCGCCTCGATCACGTAGACCTCGCCGTTGGACGCCAGACGCATGTCAAGCCGCCCGTAGTCGCGTAGCTTCAAGGCCCGGTACGCGGCGAGCGCCGTGTCCGAAAGCCTCTTGACAATTTCCTCGTCTAGATTCTCGGCGGGGGCCGACTTGGTGACCTTGTACGCTTCGGTCTCCTTCTCCCACTTCACTTCCTTGCCGGCGATCTTCGGCGTCCCCTCGGGGAGTCTGGAGAGGTCGAGCTCGATCAAGGGCAGCACCTCCGGGTTGTCGTTGCCGAGCACCGCGGCATAGATCTCGCGCCCCTCGATGTACTCCTCGATCAGGGCCGGCGAATCGAAGTCCTCCTGGATGTAGTGAATCCGCTCCATCAGCTCCTTGACGCTTCCGACGACCGAGCTCGCATCGATTCCGATCGATCCATCTTCCGAGGTGGGTTTCACGATCAGCGGGAAGGAGATGTCATGGGAATGGTCCAGCTTGCCCCGGTACGAGGTCGCAAAGTAGGGCGTCTTGATGCCGTGGAAGGCGAAGATCTTCTTGGCGAGCGACTTGTCCTGGGCGAGATACAGGGCATGGGGCCCCGCGCCCGTGTATGGCCGGCCCAGAAGATCGAGGTACGCGGCGATGTTCATGTCCTTGGTGTCGTCTCCCCCGTAGGACTCGGTCAGGTTGAAGAACAGTTCCGCTTCCGTGCGGGAAAGAGCCGTCAGAGACTGGGTCCTGCCGTCTAAGACCTGGTAGGCGGGCTCGTAGCCGAGCTTGCCGAGGGCCTCGAAGACCTCTTCGCGGTCGTGTTTCTCCTTTTTCTTCCGCGTCTTGTTGGGAAGAGGTTTCTCCGGCGCCGGTTCGGGCTCGTCGTCCTCCCAGACGTCGTAGAGGATCGCGACCTTCCGTTCGGACGCGTTCATCCCATCGCTCTCGCTTGCTCGGATCCTGGCTTCGCCACCGGCGATCGACTCGGCCGGATGCAGCCTCGATCGCTCGCCTGGACCCTCGCCGCGCTCTCGCTCCCGCAGCGCGAGGCTCCTCCCCTC
>JBOGJN010000171.1:0-5550 GCA_050745445.1 Thermoanaerobaculia bacterium | reverse complement strand
GACGTTCTCCGTGGCGAGAAAAGGAATCTCGGCCTCGAGCTTGCGGCGCGCGACCTCCTCGTGGACGACGATGCCGCCGAGAATGTTCTCGAGCAGGATCAGGATCGCGTCGGAGGCGAGGAAGGCCTCCGGGACGGCGATCCGCTTGTTGGCGGAGTCGTCGAGGCTCCTCTCGAGCCATTGTGTGGCCGTGGTCATCGCCGTGTCGAGCGAGAGCGCGATGACATGGCGGGCGAGCGAGCAGACGCGCTCGGCGCGCATGGGGTTGCGTTTGTGTGGCATGGCCGAGGAACCGACCTGTGTCGCCTCGAAGGGCTCCTCGAGCTCCCCCTCGTGCTGCAGCAGACGCAGGTCCGTGCCGATCTTGTGCGCCGACTGCGCGAGGCCCGAGAGCGCGTGCACAACGCGGTCATCCTGCTTGCGGGAGTAGGTCTGGCCCGAGACGAGCTGGCGCCGGGCAAATCCGGCGCGGGAGGCGAGCGCGCGGTCGAGCTCCTCGACCTTTGCGGAATCGCCGTCAAAGAGCAGCAGAAAGGAGGCCTGTGTGCCGGTGGCGCCCTTGGCGCCCAGGAACTGCAGATCCTGACGGGCCGCGCGCACACACTGGAGATCCATGAGGAGGTCGCTCGCCCAGAGCGCGGCTCGTTTGCCGACGGTCGTCGGCTGGGCCGGCTGATAGTGGGTATAGGCGAGGGTCGGCTGATCCCGGTGCGCCAGGGCGAAGTCGCGCAGGCGCTTCAAGACGGAAACCAGGCGCCGCTCGATCAAGCCGAGCGCCTCACGCATCTGAATCAAGTCGGTGTTATCGGTGACGTAGGCCGAGGTCGCGCCCCAGTGAATGATCCCGCGCGCCGCGGGAGCGGCTTCGCCGAAGACACGCACATGGGCCATGACGTCGTGTCGCGTGCGCTCCTCTTCCCGTTCGGCGGCCGCGAAGTCGATGCGCGCCAGATTCGCGCGCATCTGCCCGATCGCCTCCTCGGAGATCGGGAGGCCCAGGCGTTTCTCCTCTTCGGCCAGCCAGAGCCAGAGCCGCCGCCAGGTCTCGAATTTGAATCGCGGCGAGAAGAGACCGGACATCTCTGCCGAGGCGTAGCGGTCGGAGAGGGGGTTACCGTAGCTCTCGGTCGTATTCACTTCCGGCTTCTTCACCCAGGTCGAAGTTCTGGATGTCGTCGTTGCCGCAGACCAGGCACTGCGCCTCGTGTATCGCTCCCTTCTCCATCTCGAAGACATAGCAGGGGTTGTTGCATTGCTTGCAGATCAGATAATCCACCTCGCGTTCTTCGGACGGGGCCTTCTTGCGGGGGGGCTTCGCGTCTGGCACGGTGCGCCTCCAAACTATTCTCGCACAGGAGGGGAGACGGAAGGCGGTAGACGGGAGACGGGAGACGGTAGACGGAAGACGGAGACGGGAGACGGACTCGCGATGCCGGGGTCGGACGTCATCTGTCCGTTCTGTTGGCCTAGACTTGAACAAATGGCTTTCTCGACGGTCCTTCTTCTTTTCGCGGCGCTGGCGGCTTTGGCCGGTCTGGCGTTTGCTCTCTCGCACCGTTTCCGCCAGACGGCCTCGCGGCTGGACCGGCTGATCGGGGACACCTCCGCCGCGCGGGGAGCCGCCGAATCGCTGGATCGCCGGTTCGATGAGCTGCGCCGCTGTGTCGAGCAAAGGGTTCAGGGCGTGGAAACGCGTCTGACCGAGGGGCAACAGAACCTGACGCTCCATTTGGGTGAGTCGGGCAAGCTCTTGAAGGACGTCGGCGAGAAGATGGGGCAAATCTTCGAGGCCTCGCAGAAAATCGAGAAGCTCGCGGGGGAGGTCACGCGTCTCGAGGATCTCTTGAAGCCCCCCAAGCTGCGCGGCACTCTGGGCGAGACGTTTCTCGAGCAGGCGCTGCGGCAGGTGTTGCCCCCGGGCAGCTGGCAGATGCAGCACCGCTTCCCCGACGGTGAGACGGTGGACGCCGTGATTTTGCTCGGGGACCGGTACGTGCCGGTGGATAGCAAGTTCCCGCTCGAGAATTTCCGGCGCGCGCGCGAGAGCGAGGACGACGCCGACCGGCGCCGGGCGAGGACGGCGTTTGCGAGCGACGTGCGCCGGCACGCGGACACGATCAGCCGCAAGTACATTCGCCCCGCCAGCGGCACCTACGACTATGCGTTCATGTACATTCCGGCCGAGGCGGTTTACGCGGAGATCGTTGCCGACGAGGAAGACCAGGCTCTGGCGGACTACTGTGTCGAGCAGCGTGTGTTCCCCGTTTCGCCGCGTTTGCTCTACGCATTTCTGGCGACCGTGGCCATGGTGCTCCGGGGCCAGGAACTGCAGCGCAACGCGCAGGAGATCTCCGAGAGGCTCTCGGAGCTTGCAAGACTCTGGGACCGTGCGGAGGAGCCGTTTGCGAAGCTCGGCGTGCATCTGACGAACACGCAGAAGCAATACGAGGAAGCCTCGAAGGCGCTGCGCCGTTTTGTGGCGCGTCTCTCCGGGATCGCCGAGGGCGCCGAGGAGAAATTGGGCTCCGAATCCGCCTCGCCGGCGTCTTTGCTGCCCCCGGCCTGAAACGGCGGCGTCCCTTCCTGTCCGCCCTGCGTGGGATAGAATCTGGCGCCCTTCGGGTGTCCGATGACCCTCAGAGTCACTTCCGAGATCGGTAAGCTGCGTTCGGTGCTCGTTCACCTGCCCGGCAAGGAGATCGACCGGATGGTGCCCTCCATGATGGAGGAGCTGCTGTTCGACGACATCCTCTACGGCAACCGAGCCCGGGAGGAGCATCGCCGGTTCCAGCAGGTCCTGGGCTTCGTGGCCGACGAGGTGCTCGAGGTTCAGGATCTGCTGGAAGAGGTCCTGTCCGTGCCCGAGCAGCGCAACGCGGTGCTGGAAAACCTGGGCCGCTCGCTCGGTTGGGGCCCCGACATGGACTACCGGCTGCGCGATTTGCCTCCCGAGAATCTGGCCGCAGCCCTGGTCACCGGGCTGGAAAGGCCGGCTCAGGAGATGGCGCAGTCCACGTCGGATCTCTACTGGCTCCCTCCCATCCCCAATTACTTTTTCCAGCGGGATCCCCTCGTGGTCGTCGGGGACCGGGTGATCCGCGGCTCGATGGCGACGGCGGCCCGGGCGCGCGAACCGCTTCTGTCCGGCTATGTGTTTCAGCTCCATCCGCGCTTTGCGCGCTCGGAGGGAACCTTCTGGTTCCAGGAGTTCTCCGCCGACTATGGCCGGCCGACCTCCTACGCTCGTATGCGGCCAACGCTCGAGGGCGGAGACGTTCTGGTGCTGCGCGAGGATCTGCTCGCCATCGGGTACTCCGAACGCACGGAGAAGACGACGATCGAGCGGCTGGCCGAGTCCTTGAAGGCGCAGCGGTCGCCGGTCAAGAGGATCTTCGTCGTGGCCATCCCGCCCGCGCGCTCGTACATGCACCTCGACACGGTCTTCACGCTGGTCTCCCGGGAGGAGTGCCTCGTGTACGGGCCGATGATCCTTCCCGACGGCGCGGAGGAGGCGGACGTGTACGAGTGCGATCTGACCAAACGCGAGATCACCTGGACCTCCGAGAAAGACCTGCTGTCGGGCTTGAAGACGCAGAAGCTCGACCTCGCGCCGATCCGGTGCGGCGGCGAGGACCCGATCGCCGAACGGCGGGAGCAATGGACGGACGGCGCCAACGCCTTCGCGCTGGCCCCCGGTCTGGTGCTGCTCTACGACCGCAACGTCGAGACGGCCAACCAGCTCTCGCGGGCTGGCTACTCGGTCGTGCAGGAGGCCGACCTGCTCCTGGGCAGGCAGGAGCTCGAGGTCTGGAAGCCGAAGAAATACGTTGTGATGCTCTCCGCGCACGAGCTGTCCCGCGCGCGCGGAGGCCCCCGGTGCATGGCCATGCCGCTGGTGCGCGATGACGTGGGGACGTAAAACGTAAAACGCAAAACGTGAAGCGCAGGACGACACCGAGGCCACCGTGCTCTTCTGCCTCGTTTTACGTTTAACGTTTTACGTTTAACGCAGGATGAACCGCACCCCCTTCTTCTCCTTCGTCCGGCCATTGGCCGTGGTGGCCTTCGGGGGCAACGCCCTTCTGCGCCCGGAGGACAGGGGCACGACGGGAGAGCAGCTTCTGCGGGCGCGGGAAGCGGTCCGGCGGCTGCTGCCGATTCTGGGGCGTGGCTTCGAGCTGATCGTCGTGCACGGCAACGGCCCGCAGGTCGGAAACCTGCTGCTCCAGGCCGAGGAGGCCGCCGAGAGAATCCCGCCGCAGACGCTCGACTTCTGTGTGGCGCAGACGGAAGGGTCTCTCGGTTTTCTGCTCGAGCTCGCCTTCGCCAACGAGCTGCCGCGCGCCGGCTTCCGCAAGGAGGTGGTCACCTTCGTCACGCAGGTCGAGGTGGACGCGGCGGATCCCGCCTTCCAGCACCCGTCCAAACCGATCGGGCCCTTCTTTTCCCGGGAGAAGGCGCTGGCTCTCCAGAGGGATCTGGACTGGACCATGGTCGAAGACTCGGGCCGCGGCTGGCGCAAGGTCGTCGCCTCCCCCAAGCCGCGCTCGATCCGCGGCATGGACGTCGCGGCCGCGCTGGTCAATCGGGGACACATCGTGATCGCGGCCGGGGGCGGCGGAATCCCGGTGGTCGTCACGGAGGAGGGGGAGGTCCGCGGCGTGGAAGCCGTGATCGACAAGGACTACGCGGCCTCGATGCTTGCGGCGGGTCTCTCGGCCGACCTCTTCATCATCCTGACGGGGGTCGAACGCGTCGTGAAGGACTTCGGCAAGCCCTCCGAGACGCCCTTGCCCGAGATGGACGTGGCCACGGCGAAACGACTTCTGGCCGAGGGTCAGTTCCCCCCCGGCAGCATGGGACCCAAGATCGATGCGGCGATCCGTTACGTCGAGGCGGGAGGCCACGAGGTCTTGATCGCGCGGGCCGAGTCGCTGGCCGAGGCGTTGGAGAGAAAGACGGGAACGGTCATTCGAGAGAAACGATGAAACGCGACTATGTGAACGAAAACGGCTGGAAGCCGGCCGACATCGAGGCGATCCTCGCTCTGGCCGGAAAGGTCAAGACCCGGCCGGAGGATTACCGTGCCACGCTTGCCGGAAAGACTCTGGCCATGATCTTCGAGAAGTCCTCGACGCGCACCCGCGTGTCCTTCGAGGCGGGAATGTTCCAGCTGGGCGGGCTCGCGATGTTTCTCTCCTCCCGCGACCTTCAACTTGGCCGCGGCGAGCCCCTCTCCGACACGGCGCGGGTGCTCTCGCGGTACTGCGACGGGATCATGGCGCGCACGTACGCCCACGCGACGGTCGAGGAGCTTGCCCGGCATGCCTCCGTGCCCGTCATCAACGGGCTTTCGGACCTGCTCCATCCGTGCCAGGCGCTTGCGGATTTTCAGACGGTCCGCGAACGGTTCGGGACGGCGAGGGGCTTTCCCCTCTGCTATGTCGGGGACGGCAACAATGTCGCGCACAGCCTCCTGCTGACGGGGGCAAGGCTCGGAGCCCGCGTGTCGGTCGTCACACCGCTGGGATTTGAGCCGCGCGCCGAGGT
>JBOGJN010000170.1:0-14155 GCA_050745445.1 Thermoanaerobaculia bacterium | reverse complement strand
AGTTCCGTGTTCCAGTACGCGACATCCAGGAAATTCTTCCAGGCCGGATGGAACTTGCTCGCCCCAAAGTGCCCCACCGGGTGCCAGCGCGGCTTGCGTGGCTGCTGGACGAGCCTCATCGAGGCCTCCTGGGGCGTCCGGTTTCCCTTCTTGACGTTGCACGCCAGGCAGCTGCACACGACGTTCTCCCAGATGGAGTGCCCGCCGCGTGAAAGGGGAATGACATGATCGAGCGAGAGCTCCGAGGAGGGGAACTTGTGGCCGCAGTACTGGCAGCGGTTGCCGTCCCGAACGTAGATGTTGTGACGCGAGAACTTGACCTCCTGCCGGGGGAGACGGTCAAAGTCCTTCAACGCCACCACCCGGGGGATCCGGATCGCCATGGATGGCGTCAGAACGACCTCGTCTTGCGGCTGAACGGGAATGTCGCACCAGTTCTCGAACTCGTAGGTCGAGTAGTCGGGCAAGACCGCGCGAACGTGCCCCTTGTAGAAGAGGGAGAAGGCCCTGCGGACAGAGGTCACCTGCACGGCCTGAAAGACGCGATTCAGAACGAGGACATGCGAATCGAGCATAGGGGACGGTCATTATAATCCCCTGTTTCCATGAGTTTTGAGGTTTCCCGGCGGCGTCTGCTCGACCTGATCCCGTCCTTTGCCGGGCGGCCCCTGGTGGTGGCCGGCGACTATGTTCTCGACCGCTTCGTGTACGGGCACCCCAAGCGTGTCAGCCGCGAAGCGCCTGTCCTGATTCTCAGTTTCTGGAAGGAAGAGAGCCTGCCGGGCGGCGCGGGAAACACGGCCGCCAATGTGCGTGCCCTCGGGGGTGTCCCCCTGCCCGTGGGGGCGGTCGGCGAGGACCAGGCGGGCAGTGCCCTCAAGCGAATCCTGGAAGAGCGCGGGATCGACACTTCAGGCCTGCTTCCCGTCTCCGGATACGCGACTCCCACCAAGACGCGGATTCTGGGAGGCAGCCCGCACTCGATCAAGCAGCAGATCGTACGTTACGACCGCGAGCAGCAGCTGCCGCAGGACGATGAAGTCGCCAGCCTCCTCTCGCAACAGCTCTCCGCTGCGGCGCGCCAGGCGCGCGGCGCGATTCTTTCCGATTACGGCTATGGCTCGGTCTCTCCGGAGGCGATCGCCTCGCTGCGCCAGATCCTGCCCGAAAGAGCCCCCACGCTCGTGGACTCCCGCCACCATCTGCGCCTCTACGTGGGCGCGGACGCGGTCACGCCCAACGAGGAGGAGTTGCAAGAGTGTTTCGGAGAGCCTCTGGGGGACTCCGTAGACAAGCTCGCGGCGGCGGGCGCGGCGTTGCGACGGGAGGTCCGGTGCCGCACGGTCCTGGTGACACGGGGGTCGAAGGGAATGGCCCTCTTCGAGGGCGACGGCGTTCCCGTCCTGATCCCCGTGCACGGGACGGACCAGGTGGCCGACGTCACGGGAGCCGGGGACACGGTGCTCGCCACCTTTTCGCTGGCGCTCGCCTCGGGAGCCTCGGCTCTCGAGGCTGCGCTGCTGGCCAACTTCGCCGGTGGCGTGGTCGTGATGAAGATGGGAACGGCCACGGTGACGCCGGAGGAACTTGCCGACGCGGTCCGCTCCGACCGGACGCTCTTGACGTGAATCGTGAAACGAAAAACGGAAAACGTGAAGATTCTAGAGTCTTCTCGTTCGTTTCCCGTTTCCCGTTTCCCGTTTCCCGACCCATGACCTCCTCGAAGATCCTCTCGCGCACACAGCTTCTCGAGCGCGCTGCGGAAAAACGGCAGCGCGGGCACAAGATCGTCTTCGCCAACGGAGCCTTCGATCTGCTCCACGCGGGGCACGTCCGCTATCTGGAGGCGGCAAAGAGGGAAGGCGACTGGCTCATCGTGGGGATCAACTCGGATGGTTCCGTCCGGCGGGGAAAGGGACAGGGGCGGCCCATCGTACCCGAGAGCGAGCGGGCGGAGATCGTCGCCGCTCTGGCTTGCGTGGACGCGGTTGTGCTCTTTGCCGAGGACTCCCCGGCGTCGTTGCTCTCCGAGCTTCGGCCCGGCGTCCACGCCAAGGGCACGGACTATGCGGCCGAGTCCGTCCCCGAGAAAGAGGCCGTCCGCGCCTACGGAGGAAGAACGGCGATTGTCGGAGATCCCAAGGATCACGCCACGACCGACCTGATCGAAAAGATTCGGAGCCGCAAAACGTAAAACGTGAAACGAAAAACGAGGAAACCGGGCCACGTTTCACCCCTTTGCGTTTAACGTTTGACGGCCATGCGTCTGTTGATCGTACGCCTCTCCGCGATGGGCGATGTGATCCATGCCCTGCCTCTGGCCGAGAACGCGCACCGGGCGGGCGCAACTGTTGCGTGGCTGGCCGAGACTTCCCACGCGAAGATCCTCGAGGGCAACCCGAATGTCAGCCGCATCTTTCGAGCCCTCACCAAGCGGTGGCGGAGAATGCCGATTGCCCTCTCCACGCTCTCGACGCTGGCCACCCTGCGCCGGGAGCTTCGGGAGTTCCGGCCCGACTTCACGTTGGACGTCCAGGGCCTTTGGAAGTCGGCTGTCCTTGCGCGCCTGGCCGGAGCTCCCGTCGTCGGCTTCGCCGCGCCCGACCGCCGCGAGCCTTCGTCGGCCCTGCTGGTGCAGCGGCCCGTGCGGCTCGACCCGAAACTCCTCCATGTCGTCGATCAAAACCTGTCTTTGCTCGCGCCCCTGGGAATCCCGGTGTCCCGGACGGCACCGGAAGCAAGCTATTTACTGGAGAGACGGAACATCGAGGCCGAGAGATTCCTCGGGGACGTGGCTTCCCCCTTCGTCCTCTACCATCCGGGAGCCGGGCAGCCCGAGAAGGCCTTGGGCGAGGAGCTCTATGCGGAGCTCGCGCGGCGACTCGAACGCGAGCACGGGTTTTCCCCCGTCATTTCCTGGGGCCCGGGAGACGAGGCTCGCCTGGCGCGGATGGCGGAGCTTCTCCCCAACGCTCGGCGCCCGCCGCTTCTTGACTTGCCGGCGCTGGCGCATGTCATCGCCGCCGCGTCCCTCTTTGTCGGCGGAGACACCGGGCCTCTTCATCTGGCCGACGCCCTGGGCGTGCCGACACTGGCTCTGTTTGGCCCGACCGCTTCGCGCCGCAACGTGCCCGTGCGCAACGGCCCCTACCGCGGCGGGTCTCTCAACTACGCTGAGGCCTCGGCCGTCCAGACGGTGGTTGCCAGAGCCGTGGAGATCCTGCAGCGGAGGGCTCGTCCGGCCCCATAGCGAAGCGAGGCAGGTCCCTCTGTGCGGCGCCGCTTGTCCGCGGGTGAAGGCCAGATCGCAAACGGCGCAACCCGATCCTTCGGCTTCCGACAGAAAGAGAAGACCCGTCCAGATCCGCTCGCGACTCAAGGTCCTGAAACCGGTGCGAAGGCTCGTTTCCATCCAAAGTCATTACGGCCCTCCCGTCCCCCGCCTTTGACACCCGGCCTCCGACGCCTTACGATTCCAGCCTCCCCATGGCCGTCAAGCTCGGAGACCTGCTTCTCAAGGCGAAGTTGATCACGCAGGATCAGCTGGACACCGCCTTGAAATCGCAACGCGAGGAAGGGGGAAAACTCGGCGAAGCTCTGGTGCGTGTGGGAGCCGTCACCGAGACCAACATCACCGAGACGCTTTCCCAGCAGTTCGGCGTCCCTTCGATCGATCTGGCGAACTTTGAAGTCGATCCCAACGTCATCAAGATCGTGCCCGGCGACGTCGCCCGCAAGTACAGCGTTCTCCCGGTCAATAAGACGGGGGCCACTCTGACGATCGCGATGGGCGATCCCACCAACGTCTTCGCGATGGACGACATCAAGTTCATGACGGGCTACAACGTCGAGCCCGTCGTGGCCTCCGAGAGCACGTTGCGCAAGGCGATCGACAAGCATTACGGCACCCCGCGGTCGGTCGTGCTGAAGGAACAGAAGAAGACCGCGACGAGCTATACACCGAGCGAGGGGCTCGACGACGTCATGGCGTCCTCCGCGTTGACGATTGACGACATGGCAAACGTCGGTCTGGGCGAGCTCAACATGGATGAGATCACCGGCATCGAGGCCGGCGCCGACGTGGATGTCTTGAGACAAGAGGAGGGTGAAGAAATCGACCTCTCCGACCTCGCGAAGTCCACCGAGTCCGCCCCCATCATCAAGGTCTCGAACCTGATCTTGATCGAGGCCTTGAAGGCCGGCGCCTCCGACATTCATGTCGAGCCTTACGAGAAGGAGTTTCGCGTCCGCTTCCGGATCGACGGAATTCTCCACAACATCATGGCGCTGCCGATGCGCACGAAGGACCCGCTGATCTCCCGTCTCAAAATCATGGCCAAGCTGGATATCTCGGAGAAGCGGCTGCCGCAGGACGGCCGGATCAAGATCCGGCTGCGCGTCGAAGAACGCTCGCGGGACCTCGACCTGCGCGTCTCCACGGTGCCCGCCCAGTTCGGTGAAAAGGTCGTCATGCGGCTGCTCGACAAGACAAAACTGCAGCTCGACATGACGCAGTTGGGGTTCGAGCCCGAACCCCTGCGCCGCTTCAAAGACTCGATCGACCGTCCCTACGGCATCGTGCTCGTGACCGGTCCCACGGGATCGGGGAAGACCAACACGCTCTATTCGGCGATCGCGCAGTTAAACGACCCGACGGTCAACATCATGACCGCCGAGGACCCGATCGAGTTCAATCTCGCCGGCATCAACCAGGTCCAGATGAAAGAGCAGATTGGCCTGACCTTCGCGTCCGCCCTGCGCTCCTTCCTCCGGCAGGATCCCGACATCATCCTGGTCGGCGAGATCCGCGACTTCGAAACGGCCGAGATCGCGGTCAAGGCGGCCCTGACCGGGCACCTCGTCCTCTCGACCCTCCACACCAACGACGCGCCCTCCACGATCAATCGTCTGATGAACATGGGCATCGAACCCTTCCTCGTGGCGACGTCGATCAACTGCATCTGCGCACAGAGGCTGGTGCGCCGGATCTGCTCGCACTGCGTCGAGGAAGTCGAGACGCCGCCGCAGATGTTGATCCAGGTGGGGTTTGCCCCGGACGAGGCCAAGACCATCAAGATTAAACGGGGACGCGGCTGCGAGCGCTGCAGCAACGCCGGATACAAGGGACGAGTGGGGCTCTACGAGGTTCTGCTCTTCTCCGACGAGATCCGCGACATGATTCTCTCGGGGGCCTCCTCGATCGAATTGAAGCGCAAGGCGATCGAGGAGGGCATGGTCAGCCTCAGAATGTCCGGACTGCAGAAGATCCGGGAAAGCGTCACGACACTCGACGAGGTCCTGCGAGAGTCGGTCCTGTGAGCAGGTGCTGGCCGAGGAGGCCAGCGGGAAGCCATCCGGGTCGGTAAGACCGGGCGACGATCACCTAACACCTTGCCTCTGAACAGTTCCACCCTTCCCTTAAGCCAGTTCTGGGTCTAAACTAGGCAGATCTTTCTGGGGGAGAAATGGCCGGGGAAACCACACTTCATCAACTCTTGAAGCAGATGGTCGAGATGGGAGCGTCTGACGTCCATCTGACCACCAACTCCCCCCCCATGGTCCGGCTGGATGGACGTCTCATCCCCCTGCCTTATCCCCCGCTGACGGTCGCGGAGACCAAGCAGCTGGCTTATTCCGTCCTCACGGACACCCAGAAACATCGGCTCGAGGAGAACCTGGAGCTCGACTTTTCCTTCGGGGTCAGGGGGCTCGCCCGCTTTCGCGCGAACAACTTCTTCCAGCGCGGCGCGGTGGCCGGCGTCTACCGGCAGATTCCCTATGAGATTCTGGGTTTCCGCGAGCTCGGGCTTCCGCCCGTCGTCGAGCTGCTCTGCGACAAGCCGCGCGGTCTGATCCTCGTCACCGGCCCGACGGGCTCGGGCAAGACGACGACACTCGCCGCGATGCTCGACCGCATCAACCGGGAGAAACAGCTCCACGTCGTCACGATCGAGGACCCGATCGAGTTTCTCCACTCCCACAAGAAGTGCCTGGTCAACCAGCGGGAGTTGCACGCGGACACGCATTCCTTCCCCAATGCCTTGAAGTCCGTGCTGCGCGAGGACCCGGACGTCGTGCTCGTCGGTGAGATGCGCGACTTAGAAACGATCGAGTCCGCACTGCGTATCGCCGAGACGGGCCACTTGACGCTGGCCACGTTGCACACCAACTCTGCCACGTCTTCCATCACTCGCATCATCGACGTCTTTCCAGCGCATCAGCAGACACAAATCCGCACGCAGCTCTCCTTCGTGCTGGAAGGGATCCTCTGCCAATCGCTGATTGAGCGCTCGAGCGGCAAAGGACGGTCCATGGCGATGGAGATCCTGGTCCCCAACGCTGCGATCCGGAACCTGATCCGCGAGGACAAGATCCATCAGATCTACTCCATGATGCAGACCGGGCAGTCCAAGTTCGGGATGCAGACGTTCAATCAGTCACTCGCCACGCTTTACCACCGCAAGCTGATCTCGATCGAGAACGCCTTGGCTCGCTCCTCGAGCCCCGACGAGCTTCAGGAGCTGATCAACCGAGGAGCCGGGCTCAACGTGGCGCCCGCGGCGGCAGCCGCGGCCAAGCGGGCTTAAGGATCCGGGGGAGGTTCACCCATGCCCAATTACGTTTGGAAGGGCCGCAACCGCGCGGGGCTCGTGCAAGAGGGAGTGCTGGCGGCGGACTCCAAGGACATCGCGCTCGCCAATCTGCGCCGCCAGAACATCGTGGTGACCGGTATCCGGGAGCGCGGCAAGGAAATCTCGCTCGCCAAACTGGGCCGCAAGGTCCCGCCCAAGACGCTGGCCGTTTTCACCCGGCAGTTCTCCGTCATGATCGACGCGGGACTACCGCTGGTGCAATGCCTCGAGATCCTGGCCACGCAGCAGGAACACAAGAACTTTCAGAGGATTCTGCTGCAGGTCCGGCAGGACGTGGAGGCGGGATCGACGCTTGCAGACGCCATGCGCAGGCATCCGAAGGCCTTCGACAATCTTTACGTCAACATGATCGCCGCCGGAGAGGCGGGCGGTATTCTCGACACGATCCTCCAGCGGCTTTCCGTCTACATCGAGAAGGCGGTCAAGCTGCGTTCCCAGGTCAGAGCGGCGCTGATCTACCCGACAGCCGTCATCGTGATCGCGGCCATCGTCGTGGCGGTCATCCTGCTGAAGGTCATCCCGACGTTTGCTGCCCTCTTCACGAGTCTCGGCGCCGAGCTGCCGCTGCCCACCCGCGTCGTCATTTACTCCTCCAACTTCCTCGCCCGTTACTGGTGGGGGTTCGTGCTCGCCATCGGCGGCGTCATCTTCGCCGTCCGGCGGTACTACGCGACTTACCGGGGCCGCCGCGTCATCGACGGTTTCCTCCTGAAGCTTCCCGTCCTCGGAATGATCCTGCGCAAGATCGCGGTGGCCCGGTTTTGCCGAACGCTCGCGACGCTGACGTCTTCGGGCGTTCCGATCCTGGAGAGCCTCGACATCACGGCCCGCACATCGGGCAACGCGATCGTGGAGGACGCCATCCTCGACACGCGAAAGAGCGTCGAAGGAGGCAAGACGATCGTTGAGCCCCTGCGCGACTCCAATGTCTTTCCCAATATGGTCGTGCAGATGATCGGGGTCGGCGAGCAGACCGGCGCGCTCGACATCATGCTCAACAAGATCGCTGACTTCTACGAGGATGAAGTGGACGTGGCAGTCGCCGGGCTTGTGAAGCTGCTCGAACCGATCATGATCTTCATCCTCGGTGTCGTCATCGGCGGCATCGTCATCGCCATGTACCTGCCGATGTTCACGCTGATCAACAAGATCGGGTAAGGGAGAATCGGGTCATCGGGTGATCGCGGCAGGCATCACTCGACCGGTGGAAATCACCAGAATCACCGGATCACCCGATCGGACGCAGACGCCAGTGCCTGACTCTCTCAAGCGTTCGTTGGGATGGCTGACGACGATTCGCATCGTCGTCTTGATGCTGATCCTGCTCTCGGCGATCCTGGTTCAGGTCGGCTCGGGGGCCCAGCTCGAGATCTCCTTTCTCTACGCGCTGAACGCCGGAGCGGTGCTTCTCTCGCTGTTCCATTGGACCGCGGGGCGCCGCCTGCCGGCGAAGCTGGCCGCCTACATCCAGCTGCTTGGCGATCTCGCCCTGGTCACGGTTCTCGTTTACTCCTCCGGTGGGCCCGAGTCCGTCTTCAACTTTCTCTACCTCGTGGTCATCGGCGCGTCGGCGTTCCTGCTCTACCGGACGGGCGCGGTCGTCGTGGCCTCCGTCGGCGCGGTGCTCTACGGCCTGGTCGTGGAGCTCCTCGCGATTGGTCTGCTCCCCCCGCCGCCGCTCGTCCCGGCGGCCGACTGGGCGGGCGCGCGGGTCCGCTACAACCTGTTCATCACGGTCGCCGGGTTCTACGGCGTCGCCTTCATGGTCTCCTATCTTTCCGAGAAGCTGCTGGCCGCCCGCTCCGAGCTGGAGCTGCGCCAGAAGGCCCTCCATCGCCTCCAAAACCTCTACGGCAATGTCATCGCCTCGATGTCTTCCGGTCTGATGACCACCGATTCGAACCAGAGGGTGACTTTCTTGAACCGCGCCGGTGGCGATCTGCTGGGGCTCGATCCCTCCCGCGCCGCAGGACGCGACGTCTCGGATCTGGGTTTCGTTTTCCCGGACGACTGGGACACCATCCGGGACCGTGCCCGGGGCTGGGAGACCTACCGCGGCGAGACCGAGCTCGAGCGCGAGAGATCCCGCCACGTGCTCGGGTACTCGCTGCGCGCTCTGAAGGACGCGGACGGCCAGGAGGGAGCGCTCATTCTCTTTCAGGACTTGACCGAGATCAAGAAGCTCGAACGCCGGGCGCGTTTCAACGAACAGCTGGCCGCCGTCGGGGAGCTCGCGGCCGGTATCGCCCACGAGATCCGCAACCCCCTGGCTTCGATCTCGGGATCCGTTCAGGTGCTCTCCAACGAGCTTTCCGTCGGCTCGGCCGAGCGACGCCTCATGGAGATCATCGTGTCCGAGTCGAACCGCCTCTCCAGGATCCTGGAGGACTTCTTGCGGTTCGTGCGGCCGCAGGAGCGGCAAGTGGCCGTCTTCGACGTGGCCAACGCCGTGACCGACGTGATGGATCTCTTCCGGCTTTCCGACGAAGTCTCCGACGCGCACCGGATCGAGGCGGACGTCTTCCCGCCTTCATCCCTCCTGTCGGGGGATCGGGACCAGGTCCGCCAGATCATCTACAACGTCGCAAAAAACGCCGTGCGCGCCATGGACGCCGGGGGGGCGCTCAGCGTGGTCGGACGGGAGGAGGGCGCCTGGTATAGCATCCGTTTCATCGACACCGGGCGCGGAATGAGCCAGGAGGAATTGAGCCGCCTCTTCACGCCCTTCTCCACGGCCTTCGACGGGGGAACGGGCCTCGGGATGGCGATCGTGCGGAGAATCGTCGAGGAGCATGGAGGAGCGATCGACGCGGACTCGAGACCCGGGGAGGGAACGACGGTCACAGTCCTGTTGCCCCGCAACGCCGTGAAGGCGGAGCCCGCCGCCGCGGCGGCCTCGAGGGGCGCCGCGTGAGCGCCCGCCTGCTCATCGTCGACGACGAGGCCTCGCTGCGGGACATGCTGGCCTTTTTTTTCCACAAGAGGGGTTTCGAGGTCTTGACCGCCTCGAATTTCGCGGAGGGCTCCGCCTCGGCACTACGCTCCTCACCCGACCTCATCCTGTGCGACATCAAGATGCCGGACGGAAACGGGCTCGACTTGCTGCGGAAGGTCAGGGCCGAGAGCCCGAAGACACCGGTTCTCATGATCACCGCCCACACATCCACGAAGGACGCGATCGAGGCCATGAAGGCGGGCGCCATCGACTACATTGCCAAACCCTTCGACGTCGAAGAGCTGGGGCTTCTCGTCGATCGGGCGCTCGGAGAGAAGCGGCTCCAGGACGAAAACGTCTACTTGAAGCAGGAGCTCGCGGCCAAGTACACGTTTGCCAACATCATCGGCAAGGGCGGACGGATGCAGGAGATCTTCCGAACGATCGAACGGATCGGGAGGGTTTCCTCGACGGTTCTCCTGACCGGTGAAAGCGGCACCGGCAAGGAGCTCATCGCCCGCGCCATCCACTACACCTCGATCCGCAAGGACAAGAAGTTTGTTTCGATCAACTGCGGCGCGCTGCCCGAGACGCTGCTCGAGTCGGAACTCTTCGGTCACGAGCGTGGAGCGTTCACGGGGGCCGTCAAGGAGAAACGAGGACTCTTCTCCGAGGCGGACGACGGGACGCTCTTTCTGGACGAGATCTCCGAGACGACCCCGACCATGCAGGTCAAGCTGTTGCGGGCGATCCAGGAGAAGCTCATCCGGAAGGTCGGCGGCAACGAGGAGACGAGCGTGGACGTGCGCATCATCGCGGCGACCAACAAGGACTTGACCGAGCTCGTGACCGAAGGAAGGTTCCGGGAAGACCTCTTCTACCGGATCAACGTCATTCCGATCGCGTTGCCTTGTCTGCGTTCGCGCGTCGAGGACATCGCGCCGCTCACACAGCACTTCATCGCCAAGATCTGCAAGGAGCAACGGATCCCGGAGAAAAAGATTTCCACCGAAGCCATGAGGCTGCTCGAAGGGTACCCCTGGCCCGGCAACGTGCGGGAGCTCGAGAACACGCTCGAACGCACCGTGGCGCTCGAAGCCGGGCCAGTGATCACCGCCTCGAGCCTTCCCGAGGCCATCGCGCTCGGCGTGCGGACGCGGGTGCCCGATTTTGAAAGCCTGCCGGCGGAAGGGATCAACCTGGAGGCGTACCTGGAAGCAGTCGGCAAGCGGCTCATGCGGGAGGCCCTCGACCGTTGCGAAGGCGTACAGACCAAAGCGGCGGAGCTTCTCCACATGTCCTTCCGCTCCTTTCGTTACTACGCCAAGAAGTACAACCTCGTGCGCAAGGAGGATCTCTACGAGGAAGAAGGAACACGCGCCGGAGGGGCGGATCCGTCATGAGAACGGTGAATTGCGAGTTCTGAATTGCGAATTGCCGGGCGCCCCCTCGCGGGCGCTCAACTCACGGCTCACAATCTACAATTCACAACGGGCGGTCTTGGCGATCCTGCTATCGATCGTCGTTTCCTGCGGCGCAGCGCCGAAGCCGACGAGACCGGTGACCCCCGCGAATGAGACCGGACCGCGGGTCGAGTTCCCCTCCGGCGCGGTCTATCGCGTCGAGCTGGCGCGCACACCGGAGGAGCTGGCGCAGGGGCTGATGTTTCGTGAGAGCCTCCCCGAGCACACCGGAATGCTTTTTCTCTTTCCCGCCAGCGAGGTCCACAAGTTCTGGATGAAGAACACGATGATCCCGCTCGACATGGTCTGGATGGATGCGGAAGGAAAGGTGCTTTTTGTCTCCGCCAGCACACCTCCGTGCCGGACCGATCCCTGCCCGACCTACGGCCCGGAACTGCCCGCGGGCAGCGTGCTGGAGATCGCTGGAGGCGTTGCGAGCCGAGAGAAGGTCACCGTCGGATCAACGATCCGGTTTATCGACGTGAAGTAGCTGTCAGCGATCGGCTCTCGGCTGAGGGCTGAAAGCTGACAGCTGATCGCTGCTTATGGCTCGAAGAGGAAGAGCCCGTCCCCAGTCGTGCCGAGGTAGATTCTCCCGCTGGGGGTGGCGGCGGCGCTGGAGAACGCCAGACCGGGCCGGGGGCTCGTCAGGGCCATGCGCCTGTTGCCCTCCTCCCAGACGAGCTTTCCGTTGACCTCCTGCAGGGAGCTGTAGGACTCCGCGGGGTAGCCTCCGCCCGTCTCTTCCAGAAACAGACCTCGCGTCAGGACCCCGCGCCGACGGGAGCTCCAGCCCCGGCCGCTCCAGCGGAACACTTCACCCGCTGTGCGCACTTCGAGGAGTGGATTTCCGCTCGCATCGAGCAGCAAGTTGGCAGAGACGGGTGCCTCCGGCCCTCCGAGGATGGGCGCGAAACTGCGCCCCCCTTTTGCCGTCTGGAAGACACCCGCCGACGTGACCAGGACCGGGCGGGAAAACGGCGCGCCAAAGAGGGCGAGGGGCGCGCCCGGGGGCGGCGTCTCCGGCGCCGACCACCGCTCGCCCCGATCCCACGAAACGCGCACGCCCGAGGATGAGGAGAGCAGAAGAACCGTCTGGCCCTTTTCGTCGCGAAACGCCGCCAGCGACGCGGCGGGAGGCAAGGGATCGAGCGACACGCGGCGCACCTGCATCCCAACGGCCTCCCAGACGCCGCTCTCCTCTCCCCCGTAAGCGCGAAAGAAGTAAACGCGGCCAGGGTCGTTCGGGTCGGCAACCAGGTCGCAGACGCGTCCCTCCGCCAGCCCCACGGAGCCCCGGGTGAGCGTCGCACCGCCGTCGTCGGAATAGAAGACGCCCTCCCCTTCGCTGCCGACGTACAGACGGCCAGTCGCTCCGTCCACGTCGAGCGCCGAGACGACCAGCGACTCCCGCGAAACGCGGCTCCAGCTGCGCCCGTCATCCGTCGAGCGGTGGAGACCCCCGACGGTCCCCGCGTAGACGACGCCGGGGCGGGTCGGATCGCGCCGGATGGCCTGCGAGCGGCGGTTGGTGAACCCGCCCTGGAAGCGCGTCCAGCTGTCGCCTCCGTCGAGCGTGCGGTAGACCCAGCCGCAGGTGGAGACCCAGATGTCCTTCGGGTCCGAGCGGTCCAGGTCCCAGGCGTAGACCGTGGCGTCCAGGACCATCCCCTCGGCGATCCGGGACCAGGAAGCGCCCCCGTCTCTCGTGCGGAACGCCTGGCGCCAGGTCCCCGCGAAAAGCGTCTTCGGGTCGGACGGGTGAAAGGCCAGAGACTCGACGCGGAGAAGACCGGGGGTCCGCGCTCCCGAGCGGGCCCAGGACCGCCCACCGTCACGGGAGAGAAGCACGCCGTCGTCGCCGCCAACGGCCAGAAGAGGCGTCGGGCCGGGGAAGACGGCCAGCGCGCGGGTTGTGACGCTGTTGCTCCAGCGCGCGAGCACAGTCCAACTGGCGCCGCGGTCGCCGCTCTCGACAACGAGACCTCCACCATACGGTCCCGCCAGCGAGGCCCAGAGGCGGCCCGGAGCGCCCGGATCGGCCACCAGACCCGTCGCGACATAACCGGGGAACGCCGAGCCCGGTCGCAGCGGCGTCCAGGACTGCCCTCCGTCGGTCGAGCCGTAGAAGTTTCCGCGAGACGTGCCGCAAAAGATCGCCCCCGGCTGGAAGGGATCCACGGCGAAGACCCGGACTTCCGCTCCCCAGACGGGCAGCCGCCACCAGGTCGCCGCGGGGCACGGAGCGGGAGCCGCGGCCAGGAGAGCCCCGCTCACCAGGAGCCAGAACCCGAGATTCCGCGGAGTCATCGCGTCAGGACCTCGGGTCTCCCTTCGGACGTGGACGCCGCGGCCACAGAAGCAACGCCGCGGCGCACGGCCGTCATTTCGGCCAGGATTGAGACCGCAATCTCTTCCGGGGTGATTGCACCGATCTCGAGACCGATGGGGGCGCGGACGGTGCGAAGACGCTGCTCCGGCACGCCCTCCCCGGCGAGTCTTGCGAAGACGCCGCGGATCTTTCGGCGGGATCCGATCAGGCCCAGATACGTCGCGGTCGGACTCCCGCCCGCTAACCACGGCCGCAACGCCGCCAGATCCGTCTCCCAGCAGCGTGTCACCACGGCGACGTAGCGGTCACGCCCCGGCAGCAGAACCGCCTCCGGAAGGACATAGTCGCGGTTGGTCGTAACGGCGCGAACGCCCGCCGGAAACCGTTGCGGCCGCGCATACGCTTCCCGGTCATCGCCGACGACCACCTCGTACCCGAGCTCCTGGCCGAGGCGGGCGAGCGCCCGCCCGACGTGCCCGCCTCCGAGAACCACGAGCATCGGCGCCGCTTGAAGCAACTCGACGGCGACGCGGGCCGATCCCCCGCAGATCATGTTGGTGGGTTCATGCCGCGAAGACCCCGGCCCGCGTTCAATCTCCCGCTCGAAGAAGTCGTACCACTTCAGGAAGCGGAGGGCTTCCCCCTGCCGGAAGAGAGCCGCCGCATCGGCCACGACCAGAGCCTCGAAGGGCCCGCCGCCGATCGACCCCGAAAAGCTTCCGTCCTCGAAGATCAAGAATCTCCGCCCGTCCTTCGAGGGGCCCGAGCCCCG
>JBOGJN010000169.1:0-3272 GCA_050745445.1 Thermoanaerobaculia bacterium | reverse complement strand
GCTCCTGCATCCTGACCTGTGTGGCCATGCGGACCGGTTCTCTCGGTTTGACCGCGATGGAAGGTGCCTGGGCGGTGATCAGCCTGGCCGCGCTCCTGCTCCTGGTTCGCAACCGCCGGCAGGCCGCGACCGGGCGTTAAGCCGTTTGCCCTTCGGGTCTTCGCGGCAGGTGCGCAATCGAGTTGGCGTAGTAAGAGAGGAGCGGCAGCTCCCGCGGCTCGGCGGCAAAGAGACCGTCGGTCTCTTTAACGAGGTGGCGCAGCGTCAACATCCGCAGGCCGACCGTGATCGCGTAGTCCTGGTCTCCGCGGGGCACGTAAACATGCGCGCCGCGGGACTCGAGCCGCTGCATGAGATCGAGAACCGCTCCCTTCAGCTCGAGTTGGCTCCAGGCCTTCTCGGGCTGCCGGATGAAGACGGACGCCACGAGCGGCACGGGCACGGCCGGAATCACCCGCGCGATCGCGGCCATCAGTTCCCGCGCGAACTCCTCGACCCGGGCAAAGCGCTCCGACTTTCCGAGCTTGCGAAAGTCGATGCCACGCGATCGGACGTAATCCTTGACCGAAACCGGTCTGCCGAAGTTCACGCAGGCGTAACCGAAGCGATGCCAGCGGTTCGAGGCCATGAGCAAGAGGTTTCGGGCGATAAACCTGAAGGTGTTCAAGACCGCCGCAAGCGTCCCCGGCTGCATTGCGGCCGGGTCGAGTCCGAGCAGGAAGCTTCGGTCCTCGAAGGTCCGGTCATAGTTGATCCCGACCGGGATGAAAGCGATGTCCCGATCTCCGGCGGGATCGAAGGCCCGCAGCATGTAGTCGAGGATCCCGAGCCTTGGCGGACGGAGGGTTCCGTCGCGCGAGAGCCCCCCCTCGGGAAAGACCGCCTGCGTCACGCCGGCCTCCGTCGCCATCGCGACGTAGCGCTCGAGGGCCTTCCGGTAGAGCGGGTCGCGGGAGTTCCTCCGCACGAAGTAGGCGCCCATCGAACGGATCAGCGTCTGCAGCGGCCAGATGCGCGCCCATTCGCCCACCGCGTAGGAGAGCGCGGCCTTCTCGGCGGCGAGGTAGCCGACCAGGATGTAGTCCATGTTGCTGCGGTGGTTCATCAGAAAGACAACCGTGGACTTCGGGCTGATCGCGGATAAACCGTCCTCGTCGGAGTAGCCCAGACGCACCCGATAGAGGGAGCGGGCGATCGAACGCGCGAGCCAATAGCCGAAGCGGAAGTAGAGGTAGGCATTGAAGGCCGGGACGATCTCGCGGGCATACCGGGAAACCTGCCGCATGACTGCCTGGCGGGGCATCTCGTTTTCCCGGGCGCGTGCGGCGGCCTCCTCCTGAACCTGCGGGTCGTACATCAGCCGGTCGATCAAGACCTCGCGCTTCGTGAGCTTGAAGGGAGGGATCTGAATCTTCAGGCGTGTGTTGATCTCTTCGAGCACGCGGTGAACTCGCCGTCGCAGCAGCCAGCGCCCGCCCGGGATCAAGAGCCGGTCGAGCGCCGCCCAGATGGCAAGCAGGCCGAGCGGCACGGCGAGCCAGAGAGGAAGGGTGATGGTCCCGTTCATCGAACGACGGAGCGACTATTCCGCCCTGACCACAAATCACCGATCACAAATCACAAATCTCTTGTCCCCAACTCACAATTCACAATTCCGATCACTCCACTCGGCCCCGCGCCGCCACCCGGAACTCCGTCTCGACGTGGCCGTTGCGGACGCCAAAGACTCTGTCGTGGAGATTTGAGACGACGCAGGCGTGGTTGGGCAGCACGCGGACTCTCTCGCCCACGCGGAAACTTTCTCCCGCGGCGACGGCGACGATGCCGTGTTCTTCCGAGAGCCGTTCGATGCGGCTCCGGCGTCCGAGCAGCAAGCCGTGCCCGCCGGCCTGCGGGCGAAGCGCATCCGAGGAGAGTGTCTTCGAGCCCGCGTCCAGGACGGCGCGCTCCCGGGCCGGCACGGACACGACGGTCGCCAGCACGGTCATCGCGCAGTCCTCGATCGCGCAGGCGCCCAGAGAGACCTGCGAGGCGTCGTTGTAGACGTAGTTGCCCGGCCGGCACTCCGTTACGCCGGGGACGGACATGGCGTGTGGGGCGGTGGGTGTCGAGCCCACGGAGATCTCTTCGACGGGGATCCCGGCCTCCCGCACGGCGCAGACTGCGGTCAGAAGCGTCTGCGATTCGCTCCTGCCGACTGCCGCGACGGCCTCCGGCGTCGGTGCATGGTAGCCGTGCCCGGCGTGCGTGAAGAGGCCGCGAAGCGAGAGACCCGGTATCTGCGCGAGGCGTCGCGCCATTTCGGGGGCCCCTTCCGGCGGCACGCCGACGCGGTGAAAGCCACAGTCGACCTTCAAGAGCACGTCCAGCCGCCGGCCGGCGGCGGAGAAGACCTCTCCGAGGCTACGCGCCCCCTCCTCGCTGTCCACGCCCGTAGCCAGACGCACGCGGTCGGAAAGGGCGAGAAGGCGCCGGGCCTTCTCCGAACCCACGATCGGGTACGCGAGGAAGATGTCGTCAAGGCCCGCCGTGGCGAAGACTTCGGCTTCGGAGGTCTTGGCGAGCGAGAGCCCCGCCGCGCCCGCCGCGATCTGCATCCGGCCGATCTCCAGGACCTTGTGCGTCTTGGCGTGTGGGCGCAGTTTCACGCCGGCCGCGCGCGCCCGCTCGGCCATCCGCCGGATGTTCGACTCGAGAACGTCCAGGTCCACGAGCACCGCTGGCGTCGGGAGGTCTTCGACGGTTTTCATGCCGCCGGCTGTTGCCGTGTCAGGCAGTGAAGCGTGCCGAGACCCCAGACCAGATCCACCGCGTGGATGCCGACCACGGGCCGATCTGTGAAGAGCTCCGAGAGGACACCCAACGCCAGGCGGTCGTTCGGGTCGTTGAACGTGGGGAGCAGGACAGCGGCGTTGGCGATGTAGAAGTTTGCGTACGATGCGGGCAGGCGCCGGCCTTCGTAGAAGAGCGGGCCCGGCATCGGGAGTGAGACGACCTCGAGGCGCGAGCCGTCCTCGAGACGCATCCCTTGGAGCCTCTCCCGGTTCTCCTCGAGCGCGCGGTAGTTCTCGTCCTTCGGGTTCTGCTCCCGGCAGAGGACGACCGCCGTCGGATTGACGAAGCGGCAGATGTCATCCACGTGGCCGTGGGTGTCGTCGCCCGCGATTCCGCGGTTAAGCCAGAGAACATTGCCGGCGCCGAGGGTGTCGCGGAAGATCCCTTCGTACTGCCGGCGTCCGAAGCCCGGGTTTCGGACCTGGACCTTCGGGTCG
>JBOGJN010000168.1:0-3155 GCA_050745445.1 Thermoanaerobaculia bacterium | reverse complement strand
CCTCGTACCGGCTCTTCGGGTTCAACGAGTTTGCCTCCCGGCTGCCGAGCGCCCTCGCCTACGTCGGGACGGCTCTGGTGACCTACCTTCTGGCCTTCGAGCTGGTCGGCTTCGGGACCGCCCCGCTGGCCGCGCTCATCTACGCGACCTCCCTCGGACCCTTCCTCTTTGGCCGTTTTCTTTTCACCGACACGCTCCTGGTCTTCTGGTTGAGCGTTTCGCTTCTGGGGCTGGCGAAGATCATCCGGCGGCCGGCATCCCGGGCCGGTCCCGTGATGCTGTATCTGGGGGCTTCGCTCGCCGGGCTGACCAAGGGACTGATCGGGCTTCTTTTCCCGCTCGCCGCGGCCGCCGGATGCGCACTCTTCCTGGGCGGCAGAAGTTTCGTCAATCGGCTTCGACCGTGGCTTGGCCTCCCGATCATTGCGATCGTTTTTCTGCCCTGGCACATTCTTCTGGCCTGGCGGGACCCGTCGTTTCTTTCTTTCTATTTCGTCGGCGAGCATCTCGTTCGATTCCTGAGCCGCCGCGAGCCGATCAACTACACGCCTCTGTCGGTGCCTGCTTTCTGGGTCTCGACGCTGCTCTGGCTGTTCCCCTGGTGCCTTTTTCTTGCGGCTGCTCTGCCGCGACGCCGTGGGCGGTGGAGTCGAGGACTGGCTCTGGCCTGGATCTGGTCGGCCGGCATCGTGCTCTTCTTCACGCTGACCGGCTCGCGCATGGAGTACTACGCGCTGCCTGCTTTTCCGGCTCTGGCGGTGATCCTGGCCTCCGGCTGGCGGAGATTCATCGCGACCGGGCGGCGGACGCTGGCCATTGCGGCGCCAAGCCTGATCACGGCCGCGGTCGGGTTGGCGGCGGTTCCGATCGTGTTTCTTTCGGCCAGGAGCGGTTCGGCGGCTTTGACCGGTCTGGTTTCCCATCTCGACGGCTACTATCGGCAGTACTTCGTGTCGCATCCGGGGGCCTCCATGGTGTTTGGGGCGGAGCTGCTTCAGACTGCCCGGCCCTTTCCGATCGTGCTTCTGTTGACGGGGGCGGCCACGTTGATAGCGCTACGGATGGCCCGCCGGCGGCTTGCGTTTGCGTTCTGGGTTGCTGGTGTCGTGCCCATCCTCGGCCTCGCGGATGCCGGGATGAGGCTGGTAGCGGGTGATCGATCTCAGCGAGCGGCCGCCGCGATCGTCGACCGGAATTGGGCGCCCGGGGCCCGGCTGGTGGTGGCCGGAGACTACGAGAAGGCCTGCGGGATCACGTTCTATACCGGCCGGCCGACCCAGGTCCTCGGGGGACCGGGCGCAGACCTGCTCTTCGGCTATCGGCGCGGCGATGCTCCCGAGGTCTTTCTGACGCCGGACGCCTTTCTGAAGGAGTGGCAGTCCTCTGCCCGCGTGTTTGTCCTGGGCGATCGGGGGCTGACGCTTCCCGGAGCCACAGTGCTTCTCGAGGGCCCTCGCTCCCGCCTCCTCACACGCGGCCAGTTCGGGGCGACGAAAAACTCGAGAGCTTTTCGTATGAGCGGCAGCAGCGTCGCCGGCTCGTGGAACTTCCCGCCGGGCTTTGTGCGGACAACGCCATGAACTGGCTCTTCAAGGAAGAGCCGACCCATTACTCTTACGACGACCTCGTTCGAGAAGGGAAGACCTCCTGGTCGGGCGTGAGAAACCCCCTTGCGCAGAAGAACCTGCGGCAGGTCAAGAAGGGGGACCGGATCTTCTACTACCACACGGGCAGCGAGAAGGCCGTCGTCGCGATTGCCAGGGCGGCGAGCGACGCTTACGACGACCCGAAGGACAGGTCAGGCAAGCTCGCGGCCGTGGACGTCGTTCCCGCCAAGAAGCTTCCGCGCCCCGTGACGCTTGCCGAGATCAAGGCGAACTCCGCGTTTCGCGACTTCCCGCTTGTGCGCATCTCCCGCCTCTCCGTTATGCCGGTCACCGACAAGGAGTGGGCGGAGATCGAGAAGATGGCAGGGAAGGAGTAGCTTTCAGCCGTCAGCTCTCAGCTTTCAGCAACCACCGGTTCTAGACCAGTCGTGGGTGAGTGGGGCCTCCTTTTCACTCTTCCCGGTCAGGAAGGTCAGCGCGGCGCTATTCGTTTCAGGAGGTTTATGGAGTCGGACTATCAGTCAGCGAGATGGCGCGCGGTGAGGCGGTCGGCGCAAGCGGAACAGTTAGCCGCAGCATCCTGTCAAGCAGCCACAATCTCGTTAAGCCCGTCGACAACGCGGAGCATTTCTTCTGGAGAGACTCGGCCGATCCGCTTTCCAAGACGCTCAACGGAGAGAGTGCGGATCTGTCCGATCTTCACCCAGGACCGCTTTGGCAGACCTCCGCTTGTCAACTCCATCGTCAATGGAAACCCCGCCCTTTGCGGCTGACTCGTGATGGCCATCGCGATGACGGTTCCGGAGCGTTCGTTGAAGATGTCGTGGCTGATAACCAGCACAGGGCGGCGAGCCTTCTGTTCCCGGCCCCGCGCCGCCGGATGGAGCTCGGCCCAGAGGACGTCGCCTCTTAATACTCGGGCCATGACTCGAGGTCGTAAGCCGCGCTCTCTTCTGCGATCTTCTGCTCGTAATCAGGATCCAGTTTCGCGCATTCCATCGCCAGTCTGCGGCGATCCAGCCGGTCGATCTGAGTCTTGACCGCAAGTTGAATCGCCCGGCTGCGGCTGGGGAACTTTCTCTCGGCGACCAGGCGGTCAATCCGCTGGAGAAGCTCCGCGTCCAGTGTGATCGCGACCTTCGTGGTACTCATAAAACCTTCGGTATGATACTTTATCATACCGCCTGTCCGTCCGATCTCCGTATGCGCAGGGAATGTTCGACCTGCTGCGCTGCGGTGGCGACCGACGTGGCATGACCCCCCGCATGGCTTAGTTCCAATGCTTGAGTCCCGGCCACAGCTGCGGCAGCGGGGCGCGCAGGCCCCGGCAGATGTAGATCGGGCGGTTTTCTTCGGCCATGCCCCACGGATGGAAGTGCTCGCCGGCTTGCTCGACTGAGCGGCACCGCCGCTCGATTCCTTCGCGGTCCCACTGCAGCCAGATGAGAGTGTCCACCTCGGACGCCGGAGGGCCCCAGACGTAATGATTCTGGTGGGCGCAGATCGCGGGCGGCAGGCCGTAGGCGGGGCCGAAGAGGTTGATGGCGC
>JBOGJN010000167.1:0-3568 GCA_050745445.1 Thermoanaerobaculia bacterium | reverse complement strand
AGCGCGCCCTTGGACTCAACCCCAGCTATTCGGCAGCTCACCATTCCTACAGCAGGTATCTCGCGGCGAGGGGACGCCTGGAGGAAGCGATCGCAGAGATCCAGCGCGCCCGTGAGCTGGATCCTCTCGAAACTCTCCTAAAAGCAAACATGGCTATGCTGTCCTACTTCGGTGGCCACTACGACCAAGCCATAAAGGAACTGCAGGTAACGCTTGACCTGGATTCCAACTTCGCTGTCGCGCACTGGGGCCTCGGCCTGGCCTATGAGCAAAAGGCGATGTATCAGGAAGCCCTCGTCGCCTTGCAAAAGGCAACAACCCTTTCTCCCAGCCGGAACTTCAAGGCATCCTTAGGACATGCCTATGCGGTTGCGGGGAAGAGACACGAAGCGCAATCAGTGATCGATGAATTGATGGAGCAATCAAAGCAAACGTATGTTCCCTCCTACTACCTTGCATTGACCTATGCCGGCCTGGGTGAGAAGGATCGGGCGTTTGAATGGCTCGAAAAGGCCTATCAGGAGCGTTCAACCTTGCTGGCCTATCTCAAGATGGACCCAAGGCTCACCGGCCTGCATTCGGACCCGCGGTTTTCGGAGCTGATGCGGCGCATCGCCCTGCCGCCGTGATCCCAGAGGATTCGGGATCCTTATGACGCTTCTCTCGGGCACGCGGTTGGGCCCCGACCGGGAGCATTTCGAAATTCGAAATTCGAAATTGGAGTGAGATGACGCTGGCGGTCGGGACGCGGCTCGGACCTTACGAGATCCTGTCTCCCCTCGGGGCCGGGGGAATGGGAGAAGTCTATCGGGCCCGGGACACGCGTTTGGAGCGCACGGTCGCAATCAAGGTGCTGCCGTCGCATCTGTCCTCGTCTGCCGAAGTCCGTCAGCGTTTCGAGCGGGAAGCCAAGACAATTTCCCAGCTCTCGCATCCGCACATCTGCGCGCTCCATGACATCGGCCGCGAAGGGGACACCGATTACCTCGTCATGGAGTACCTCGAAGGAGAGACGCTGTCGGCCCGGCTGGCGAAGGGGGCGCTTGCGCTCGAGCAAACCCTGCGCTACGGCGTCGAGATGGCGGACGCTCTGGACAAAGCCCACCGCCAGGGGATCGTGCATCGGGACTTAAAGCCCGGCAACGTGATGCTGACCAAGTCGGGCGTGAAGCTACTCGACTTCGGGCTCGCTAAGGCGATGGCACCGCCGGCGCCGCGGGGAAGTCTCACGGCCCTGCCGACGCAGCAGGGGCTTACGCAGGAAGGGACGATCCTCGGCACCTTTCAGTACATGGCTCCTGAGCAGCTCGAGGGGAAAGAGACCGATGTCAGATCTGACATATTCGCGTTTGGCGCCGTGCTCTACGAGATGGCGACAGGCAGGAAGGCCTTCTCCGGAACGAGTCAGGCGTCCTTGATCACGGCGATCATGTCCACCGATCCCGCGCCGATCTCTGCGATTCAGCCGATGACCCCGCCCGCGCTCGATCGCGTGGTCAAGACCTGTCTCGCCAAGGACCCGGAGGACCGGTGGCAGACGGCGCATGACGTGCGCCTGGAGTTGAAGTGGATCGCCGAGGGAGGGTCTCTGGTCGGACTTCCCGCTCCCGTCGCGGCGCGGCGAAAGCGGGCAGAGCGGCTCGTCTGGGGTTTCGCCGGACTCGCGGCCGGTGCCATCAGCGCCGCCTTCCTCTTGCCGGCGCTCGCGCGGCGCCACTCGGCGCAGGCGCAGCCGGCGACTTCTCTTTCGATTCTTCCTCCCCCCGAGGCGCCGCTCGCCCTCTACGGACAGACCTTGCTCGCCCTTTCTCCCGACGGGCGCTCGCTCGTCTACGTGGCCGAGCGACGGGGCGGCCGGCAGCTCTACCTGCGTCCTTTGAACCGCTTCGAAACCGTCCCGATCCGAGACTCCGACGGAGCGAGCAACCCCTTCTTCTCCCCCGACTCCCGCTGGCTCGGGTTCTCCGCAGGCAGCGTGCTGAAGAAAGTGCTTCTCGAGGGCGGAACGCCCCAGGCGCTCTGCGCCGCCACCGACGTGCGCAGCGTGAGCTGGGGGCCGCGGGACACGATCCTGTTCTCCGCCGGAACGGCCGGCCTCTGGAGCGTGTCGGCCGACGGCGGATCGCCGCGCAAGCTCACCGAGTCCGATGCGAAGAAGGGCGAGGTCGGCCATGGTTTGCCGGATATCCTGCCCGGCGGCGAGGCGGCTCTCTTCACCGTCTTTCAGGGCGTCGAATTCCGGATCGAAGTCCTCTCGCTCAAGACGGGCACGCGCCGGAAGCTGGGTCCGGGCGCCCGGCCCCGCTACGTGCCCTCGGGTCATCTCGTTTTCAGCCGGGGCACTTCGCTGCTCGCGGCGCCGTTTGACCTCGAGAAGCTCGAGCTGACAGGGCCCGCCGTCAGCGTCATGGAGGGGGTGTTGCTCGTGGGGCCCTTCAACACCCCTCTCTTCTCGATCTCGGACAACGGAACGCTCGTCTACGCTTCGGGCACGGTGGAGCACTCTCTCGTCTGGGTGGACCGCCGCGGCACCGTCGCCCCGCTCTCGCTCGACGTGCGCGCCTTCGAGGAACCGCGCCTCTCGCCCGACGGCTCGCGCGTCGCGGTCACGATCCGGGACGCGGCCAATCCCGACGTCTGGGTCTGCGAGGTCGCGCGCGGGACCTGGATGCGGCTGACCTTCGAGGCGGGCGAAGACGAGACTCCCATCTGGACTCCGGACGGCCGCCGGGTCACGTACGGCTCGGGGCGGCCCGGACGGCCCCGCGAGGCTTTCTGGAAGCCGGCCGACGGCAGCGGCGCGGAAGAGCGGCTCTTCGAGAGCAGCATGCATCCTCACATGAGCTCCTGGTCTCCGGACGGACGCGCGCTTCTCTTCACCGAGTACGACCCGGCGACCAGGGGAGATATCTGGGTTCTCTCCCTCGAAGGGAGCCGCTCGGTCGCTCGGCCGCTCCTCAAGACTCCTGCTCATGAGCGCGCGGCGAGGTTTTCTCCCGACGGGCGGTGGTTTGTGTACGTCTCCGACGAGTCGGGGCGTGACGAGGTGTACGTGCAGCCGTTCCCGGGCCCAGGAGGACGCTGGCAGATCTCGTACAGTGGAGGCGCCGAGCCCGTCTGGTCGCGCGACGGGCGCGAGCTCTTCTACCGGAGCGCCGAGAAGATGATGGCCGCGGGGGTCACGACGCAGCCGACCTTCTCCGCCGGCAGCCCGCGCGTGCTCTTCGAGGGAGACTACGTGACGACCCGCCGCGGTGAAGCGGCGTACGACGTGTCGCCGGACGGCCAGCGGTTCCTGATGGTCCGCCGGGACCCACGATCGGCTCCGGTACAGTTGAACGTCGTGCTGAACTGGTTCGATGACCTGCAGCGCCGCGTCCCGACGGGAAAAAGGTAGATTCTGCTCAGCGCGGGCGAGTCTTGGGATTTCGGATTTCGGATTTCGGATTTCGGATTTCGGAATTCGGATTTCGGAATTCAGATTGCGGATTTGAAATGACGGTCTCGGCCGGGGCCTTACGGGGTCATCTCCGAGTTTGCTTGTGGAACTCGCTTGCCGGTTTCGGAG
>JBOGJN010000166.1:0-1002 GCA_050745445.1 Thermoanaerobaculia bacterium | reverse complement strand
AGGAGAGGCCGGACGGAGAGCTCTTCTGGATCGTATCGAACGGCCTGCGCACGACGGGGATGCCCGCTTTCGGCCCCACACACAAGCCGGACGAGATCTGGAAGATCGTGGCGTTTCTTCGCCATCTACCCGAGATCGCGCCCGAAGAGCAAAAGACGCTGAGATCCGCCACCGAGGAGGCCGAGCAGCATCACGAGGAGGCGCAAGCCGCCGAGCCCAAGGGCGAGGCGCCGCGTGCCCCGGCGCCCGGGAGAAAAACGGCTCCTCACGAACACACGGCCGTAACGCCGCCGCGCAAGGGCTAAGGGCGCGAGGCTTTCCCGAGGATCGAAGTATGCGTGTCCGGGGCTGGCTGATCTCGATTCTCATTGCCGTGATTCCGGGGGCCCCGGCTCTCCGAACACTCTGTGATGTCACTTGTGTTGCGCGCTCCGAGGCCGCGCAGCGAGGTCGGGCAGACAGTGAAGCGATGAGCTCCTGCCCGGGTCACGAGAGCACGACACACCGGCAAGTGCCGAACCCCTCGGGAGGGCCTCGAAGTTGCCCCGGCCATGCGCTAAATCCAGAGGGTGTCCTCTTCGCTTCCTCGAAACAGACGAAGGGGTATGCGGAGCGATGGACCCCCGCTTCTTGGACGGTACCTGTCGTGCAGCCGGTGGGTTCGACTTGGGCTGTCCCACTCGATGCGCGTGCCCCTCTCTTACTTGCCCGCGCGCTGCGCACGACGCGCGCCATTCTGCGCCTCTAGGATCTCCGCACTCCCTCACTCTGCGGGCAACCGTCGCTCAGGCGGCGGCCCGCGCGCGGAATCAAGACTGGAGGCAATGCGATGCAGGCGAAAATTCGTTTGATCCTTTTTCTGGTCGGAAGCTGCATGCTTTCCGGCACGGCCCCGGCGCAGCACGAGGGGCACGAGCCGGCCTCCACACCGGCGGTCGCCAATCCGGATCCCATGGCGGCGATGAAAGACATGGAGCCGACGGATCATTGGATGGCGATGCT
>JBOGJN010000165.1:0-7323 GCA_050745445.1 Thermoanaerobaculia bacterium | reverse complement strand
GGCCGGCATCCCTGATCGACCTCGTCAACGGAGATTACGGCGCCGGCGGAAGTTCCACGGTGCCGGCGGTCGCCGGCTATCCTCACATGACAGTGCCTGCGGGCTATTATCTGGGCCTGCCGGTTGGCATCTCCTTCTTCGGCCGGGCCTGGAGCGAGCCGACGCTCATCCAGATCGCCTACGCCTACGAGCAGGCGACCCGGCACCGCCGGCCGCCGCAGTTTCTGCCGACGGTAGATCTGGCGGACCGAACCTGAAGGGAGGCACCAGCTCCCTTAGATTAGATCGCCCTAACGCCCCACCGGCCGCGTCACGACGGGCTGGAACTTTTCGTTGTCGGGGCCGAAGTTCTGGAGGAGGTAGGCCACCAGAGCATCCTTCTGTTCGGCAGGCACTTGCGCCCCCCATCCGATCATCTTGTTGACCTCGGCCAACCACTGCTTGTCGGTCAGACGCTGCTGCCAGAGGATGTCGGCGGAATGACAGCTCAGACACGCCTGATCGGCCACCGCCTTGGCCTCCCCGGGAGGAAGCTCCGCCAGACGGGTCCCCAGGACGGGAAGCTGCTTGTCGAAGTTGTGAGGCACAGGCTTTCCTTTCCGGTGCTTCCGGGCGGGCGATTTCCCCGAGGCGGGCGGGACTCCGGAGACAAAAACGATGACGACGAGAGCGAATACGGCAAGCAGGGCCGCGCGCGCACCGCGCCTCACGCCTTCACCTCGATCTCGACCGAGTGCCAGCCGTTATGGAGGTACCCACCCTGGTTCCAGACAGCCTCCTTGGGCTGGACGATGCCCTTGCTGTCGGTCGCGCGCGCCGCAAGCCGGACCCTTCCGGGCGCCTTTGGGACATAGCGGAACGACCAGAGACGCCAGGCCCAGGGATCGTGTTCGCTTCCGAGCCGTGCCTCGGCCCAGGTGGCGCCGTCGTCGTCGGTGACCTCGACTTTCGAAGTGTCGGGAGCTCCCGAGAAGGCGAACCCGCGGAGCAGCGCCTCCGCGCCGACCCTGGCGCTCGCGGGAGCCTCGGCGATGTTGGATTTCACGAAGAGCTCGGTGACGGGCTCCATCTCCTCGGGCTTGAAGACGACGCCAGGCTCTCCCGGGCTCCTTGGAAACCGATAGGCCGTCTCCATGTAGAAGCCCTTCTGGGGCTCGGGCTGCGGCGAGAGTCTCGTCACCCATTTCATCCAGTGTTCCCCTGCCCAGCCGGGGACGACCAGGCGTGCGGGCGCGCCGTGGAGCTGGGAGAGCGGCTCGCCGTTCATCTCGTACGCCAGGACGCAGTCGGCCAGGGCCTTCTCCATCTCGACGCTCCGGGAGAAGGGCGGCACTTTCTCCGGGGGCTTATCCGAGCCAAAGGTGTGAAGGTGCTTGCCCGAGGCCTTGACACCCGCCTTTTCCAGGATGTCGGCGACGCGCACGCCTGTCCAGCGGGCGTTGCCGACGGCGCCGTATCGCCACTGCACGCCCGGCACCGTCGGCCGGAAGAGGCCGCGTCCGTTTCCCGCGCACTGCAGCACGCAGGTCACGGTGGTCATGGGAAGTCGCTTCAGCTCGGCCAGCGTCAGCGCCAGCGGCTTCTCGACCTCCCCGTCCAACGCGAGTCTCCAGGTCCTCGCTCCCGGATACATCGGGTTCCAGTGGTGCCGCACGAAGAAGAGATCGTTCGGCGTCAGGTAGGTCGTCAGAGCATCGAGCGGCGTCTCGGCGTCGATGGCGTAGCCGCTCATCTGGAGCATGCGGCGTCTGGCCGCGGGCACCCCGTCCGAGGCGGCCGGGGTCCTGGCGCGAGCCGCCGCCGCGAGGGCCGCCGAGGGAAGCAGCGCGGCGCCTCCGGCCACTCGCAGGAACTCCCGCCTGCTGAGCCGGCTCCGGCGGTCTTGAGGCTCCCGGTAACGGCTCATCGGCCCTCCTGCCTGTGCCGCGTCCTGCCGATGATACGCGAGACCGGGGTTAGTCTTCGAAGGTTACGACGACGGGGGCGTGGTCGCTCGTGCCCACGTCCGCGAGGACCGCGGACTGGGTCGCACGGCGGGCCAGAGACTCGCTGGCGAGAATGTAGTCAATGCGCCAGCCGATGTTGCGCTGGCGAAGGCTCCTCCAGGGCGCCCACCAGGTGAAGAGACGGTCGTTGTCCGGGTCGAGCGAGCGCCCGACGTCCACGACTCCACGCGAGAGAATCCGCTCGAGCGACTCCCGCTCCTCAGGGCGCTGGCCGATCACGCCCGGCTTGCGTTCCTTGGGATGGACGTCCATCTCCGCGCGCGCCACGTTCAAGTCGCCGCAGAGAAGGAGCTCACAGCCGGCGGCGTGCGTCTGCCCGACGAAGCGCTCGAGCGCCTCCAGAAACCGCATCTTCGCGGCAAAGTCCTTTCCGCCGTTCGGGACGTAGACGGAGGCCACGACCAGCTTGCCGAGTCGCGCAGTGACGATCCGGTTCTCGTGGTCAAAATCAGGATGGCGAAACTCGGGCTCGACCGGAAAGGCTCCGGTCCGAATGTGCAATCCGACGCCGGAGTAAGCCTTCTCGCCGTGCCAGTAGCAACGATACCCCTCGGTCTCGCAGAGCGCGGCCGGGATCTGAGAGGGATGAGCCTTGATCTCCTGCAAGCAGACGATCTCGGGACGGTCCCGCGCGAGCCATTCCCTCAGCTGCCCTTCCCGGGCCCGGATGCCGTTGACGTTCCAGGTGGCGATCTTCATCGCAAACGCACCCGGGTCGCTCGCCGGCCGTCAGTCGCGCGCCGCAAGGGCCGCGAGCCTCCGGGTCAGCTCCGAGCGGGCCGTCTCGAGCGCCCGCCGGCGATCCGCGCTCCGGGTCTTCGGCAACTGCTGCTCGATCCGCGCAAGCGAAAGCTCCAGTGCACGGCGCTCGGCGATCCGCCTCGACTCTTCAGACGAGGGGCGGCCGGAAGCCAACCGCTCTTGCTCGCGGGCCTGCTCCCTCTCGGCTTGCAGATCCTCCTCGCTCCTCCCCCATCCCCGAGCCACGCGTCTAATCTACAACGCGGGCCGGGTCGCCGCGGCCGACCTTCCTGTTTCCCTCACGACGCGACGAGACTGCGATCGATCTCGGAGATGGACCGGCAACCCGCAAGGGCCATCGCCAGGTACAGCTCCCGGCGGAACATCTCGATCACCTCGCGGACGCCATCCTCTCCCCGGGCCGCGAGCCCCCAGAGCGCGGGCCGTCCGATCGCCACGGCATTGGCCCCGAGGGCGATCGCCTTGACGATGTCCGTGCCCCGGCGAATGCCGCCGTCCACAATGACGGGCACGCGGCCGGCGACCGCCTCGACGACTTCCGGCAGAGCCCGCGCGGTGGGAATCGCGGTGTCGAGCTGCCGGCCCCCGTGATTGGAGACCCAGATCCCGGCCACACCGGACTCGACGGCGCGTCTGGCGTCGTCTCCCCGCACGATCCCCTTCAAGAAAAGGGGAAGACCGCTCAAAGAGCGCGTCCAATCGAGGTCCTTCCAGTCCACCGAGGGTTGATTGATGTAGGCCGCGAGCGGGGAGACCCCCCGCACGCTGCGAGGCGCGAAATCGAAATGCACGGCGCGGACTCCCTCGGGCAGAGTGAAGCCGTCGCGCAGATCCCGCTCCCGGCGGCCGAGCATCGGCGCGTCCACGGTCAACACGATGGCGCCATATCCGGCCTGCTCGGCGCGCCGCACGAGCCGCTCGGTCAGCGCGCGGTCGTTGAAGTGGTAGAGCTGGAACCAGAGGGGCGCTTTCGGAGCGGCCGCGGCGACCTCTTCGAGCGCTACGGAGGAGACCGTCGAGAGCGTCAGCAGCGTCCCGGTCGCCGCGGCGGCCCGGGCCGTCGCCTTCTCCCCTTCCGGATGCGCCATCCGCTGAAGCGCGGTCGGGGCGAGAAGAAGAGGCAGCGAGAGGGAAATGCCGGCAAGCCGCGTCGAGAGATCGATCTGCGAGACGTCCACCAGGACGCGGTACTTCAGGCAGAGGCTCTGGAAGGCCTCGCGGTTGCTCCGGACCGTGATCTCGTCGTCGGAGCCTCCGGCGAAATAGCCGTACACGCTCGCCTCGAGGCGCTCCCTGGCGAGCGTCTCGAACTCTTCGATGTTCAACGGTCCGGCCACCGGGGGGCGATTCTATGTCCCGACGCCGGCGACACCGGCGCCCGGGGCTCGGACACGCGCGAGACTATACTTTTCCCGATGTTCGAAACGCGGTTTCCGGGGCAGGATCTCGTCTCGAGGGGACTGGGGGACCTCGAGCGCGGGGTCGAGTCCCTGGAGGCGCTTCTCGTTTCGATCGGCGCACCGAGACTGCGCCGGGTCGGCTTCGCGGTCCCGCGGACGATTCCCTCTCCCGAGCACCGACTCTACCAGCATCTGACGCGTTCCGGCGCCGACTCGGCGCACTCCCGCTACAACGCCCTGATTCGCAGGCTGGTCAGCTTCGAGCGCGCGGCGGAATGCGCGCGCTAGCGGACGCCACCCGTATCCGGGAGTTCTTGAAGGCGCTCGGGGCTCAAGCGGAAGGGAGTGCTCGCGTCTATCTCACCGGCGGCGCGACCGCGGTTCTCTTGGGCTGGCGAGCCACCACGCTTGATGTGGACTTGAAGATCGTTCCGGACAGTGACCGCATGTTGAGCGCGATCCCGCGGCTGAAGGAAGCCCTGCAGATCAATGTCGAGCTGGCCTCGCCGGACGGGTTCATCCCGGAGGTTCCCGGCTGGGAGGCGAGAAGCCCCTTGATCATCCAAGAAGGACAGGTCTCCTTCCATCACTACGACTTCTACGCTCAGGCTCTCTCCAAACTCGAGCGTGGGCACGATCAGGACATTGGCGACGCGAAAGAGATGGTCCGCCGCGGGCTGGTCCGGCCTGCCCAACTCCTCGAGTATTTCGAGCAGATCGAAGGTCGACTCTATCGGTATCCCTCGATCGACGCGCCGTCCTTCCGAAGGGCCGTCGAAGAGTTCGTTCGGTCTTGCCCCCCGGGGTAAGGCTTACTTGGCCGGATCGAGCTTCATCGCCACCGAGTTCATGCAGTAGCGCTGCCCCGTGGGCTCGGGACCGTCCTCGAAGACGTGCCCCAGGTGACCGTCGCAGCGCTTGCAGAGGACCTCCGTGCGCCGCATGAAGAGGCCGTTGTCTTGCTCCGTGCGGATGCTGTCACCGGAGAGGGGAGCCCAGAAGCTCGGCCAGCCCGTGCCGGAATCGTACTTGGCGTCGGAGGAAAAGAGCGGGTTGCCGCAGGCCGCGCAGACGTACGTCCCTTTCTCGTGGCTGTTGGAGTACTCGCCGGTGAACGCGCGCTCCGTTCCCTTCTCGCGCAGGACATGGTACTGCTCTGGCGTCAGAAGTTTTTTCCACTCCGCATCCGTCTTGGTCACGTTGGGGTTCCTTTCTTCGCCACGCTAGATACGCGGTCGGACCCGCACAAGATTCTCGAGAAACCCGCAAGTGGCCAGAATCGCCTCTTCGAGGTTTTGCTTCTCTGTCCGGCCGGACCGCGCCCGGGGCTTCAACGAATGGTCCCCGTCTTCGATCCAGACGATGCGGATCTTCGGCGAGAGGCGGTAACCGAGAACTTCCTCCCGAGGTCCGAAGGGGTCACGGGTTCCCTGAACGATCAGCGTCGGCGTCCGCAGGGTCGCCAGGTGCCTGGTGCGAAGCCGGTCGGGGTTGCCGGGGGGATGAAACGGATAGCCCAGGCAAACGAGCCCTTCCACGCCCGCCTCGTCCGCGATCAGGCTTGCGATGCGGCCGCCGAGCGACTTGCCGCCGATGACGAGGCGCTCTCTGCCGCCGAGCCGCCCGATGACGGCAAGCCAGCTCTCCCGGAGGACAGGCTCCCGATCGGGCGCCCCTCGCCGGCCGCCCTGGCGCCGCGCCCGCATGTAGGGGAACTCGAACCGAACCACACGCACGCCGCCGGAAACGACGCCTGCGGCGACGGCGTTCAGGAAGGGAGAATCCATGTGCCCGCCCGCCCCGTGCGCCAGGACGAGCGTCCGATTCGCGTCTTCGGGTCCTTCCGCGAGGAGTTCGGGATGCTCCATGCTCCGGACTTCGACCCGCCCGCGCGAAGACCCGAGGTTTAGACGCCCTGGGGGGCTCTCGAGACCATACGGGAGGCCTCGCGCCAGTGCCGGCGGGCTTCACGAAGCGAGGCCCTGCACTCTCGGAGGCTCTCACGGCAGGCCCTGGCCAGAGCGGAGGACTTCCGCCGCCCGCGCTCGAGCATCTCGCGGCGCTTTCCGTCCACCTCGTGCCAGAGCGCGACGGCCCGGTCGAGAGCCTGATGCGCCCGTTCGAGCCGCGCGCGGATCGCTTCGCCGATCTCGGCGGGCGCGTGCCGCATCTGCTCTTCGACGCGCGATAGCTTCAACTTCAGACGCGGTTTTTCGATCAAGGCTTTCGGCGTCGCCTTCAGGTCCCGGGCCAGGCGGAGTCCGGCGAGCAACGCGATGAGCCACTTGGTCGGGTCCCACTGGTACCACCGCACGCCGTTGCGGAAGTCGGACGGGAACTTGTGGTGAAAGTTGTGGTACCCCTCACCGTTGGTGAAGAACGCGAGCAACGCGTTGTCCCGCGCCGAGTTCTCCTCGGTGTAAGGCCGCGAGCCGTACAGGTGCGCCACCGAATTGACGAGGAACGTCGTGTGGTGGATGAGCGCGATCCGGAGGAAGCCGCCCCAGAGGAGCCCTCCCAGAGGCCGGCCGAAGAAGGCGCCGACGAGTGTCGGCAGACCCAGGCCGGCAACGATCCCGATCCAGTTGCACCAGCGGTACTGCCACAGGACGAGTCTGTTTTCCTGCAGGTCGGGGACGTTCTCGAAGACGCGGTCGGGCTTGTCCTTGTAGAAGAGCCAGATGATGTGCGCCCAGAGGCCGCCGCGCCGGATGTTGTACGGGTCCCATTCCCGGTCCACGTACCGATGGTGGTCCCGGTGATCCGCGGCCCACTTCAGTGTCGAGTTCTGAAGCGCCATCGCTCCGAAGAAAAGGTAGAAGGCCTCGACGGCCGGATGGCATTTGTAAGCCTTGTGTGCGAAGCAGCGGTGGTAGCCGGCGGTGACCGAGAAGCTCACCAGACCAAAGAGAGCGAAGAACAGGGCCGGTTCCCACCAGCGGACCCCGAAGAAGAACGCGTAGGCGGCCGTGCCGAGAGTCCCGATGACAGGAGTCAACGAGAGAAAGGCGATATTGACCCAGTCTTTGTCGGTCCGTCGCATGATTTGTTTTGAGATATCAGCTTACCAGAGCGGCCACGATTCGCCTAATCCGACGGCTCGCGCTTTCCGAGAGGTTCCCTTTCCTCCATCCGAAACGAGGGCGATAGGATGG
>JBOGJN010000164.1:0-3712 GCA_050745445.1 Thermoanaerobaculia bacterium | reverse complement strand
CGAGCTGCGCCGGAGCCTGGCGCAAGCCGTCGATGTCACGGCGCTCGTTCGCCGGACCCTGGGACGCCTCGCGATCCCGGCGCACGGCTTGATTCCGCCGGGTCTTCTGGGCTACTCGGCCGCCGGCCCCAAATCGGTGGTCGAGAACCCGGCAGCGGCCTCTTCGGATAGCTCCGCGCGAGCGACGGTGTCGCGCGAGACGATCGAGCTCTCGGCCGCGGTCCATCCCATCTTCTTCGGTGAGCTCTCGGCCGTCTTCCGGGAACTCGCCGATGCGTTCCGCGAAATGGGTTTCGTCATCCGCCCCGCCAACAAGACGATGGCCGAATACCTCGAACTCAACGAGAAAGCGGAGGTGGACATGGCCGTGGGGCGCTGGGGAGCGGACTATCCCGATGCGGACACGTTCGTCTACGGTGTTCTCCACTCGGAGGCCGGCTCGGTGGGCCGGTTCGTGGGCGGGCCGGACATCAATCAGCTTGCCGAGCAGGGGCGCGCGGAGACGGATCCGCGCCTGCGGCAGGCGATCTACCGCCAGGTCGAGGATCTGATTGCCCGCGAGGCCCTGCTGCTACCGCTTTTCTACGACCAGGTCTACTGCTTCGCCCGGCCGGAGGTCGAGGGGCTCACCTCCGTCGGCCAGGCGAGCCCGGTCATCTCCTACGAGAACCTCTGGATCCGCCGGTAGGAGCACCCGCTTCGAACCAAACTTCGAGACAAGACTCCTGTTCCTTGTCAGCACCCCCGGTAACCACTAGCATCTGAAGTGATGGCGCACTCCATGGGCTCCGCAACCGCGGTCTCTGCTCCGCCCCGGACGACGCTCGCAGACCGCTTTGCGGCGTTTGTGGCCGAACGGTATCCCTGTGCGCTGCGGGGGGCTCTCTCGGCTTTTGAGACTGCCTGTCCTTCTGATCCGGGGCGCGATCCGGCCGGAATCGAAGCGCTCCGCGGGCCACTGGCGGAGGCCCTGCAACACATGCTCTCTCACGCCCTGCCTGCGGGAATTCCTGAGACCACACCCGGAGTGCCGGCGGAGGAGCGCCTCGGCACCGCCCGGCAGGAGATCCTGGAGGCCTGCGACGGATTCCTGCGCCGCGAAGCGACCGCGGCCTCGCTCACACGGGACGAGCGCATCGAGATCCTTCGCGGCATGGTCTTGACCCGCGCGACCGACAACCGCCTGAAGGCGTTCTTTGCGGGCAGCGAAATTCGTTACAAGGATGTCCCCTTTCAGGGAAAGGGCTTCCGGTCTCTGGGGCAGGAGGCGATCTACGCCGCGGCGATTCGTCTGCGGCGCGGCCCCGAGCACCGAGCAAAGGACGGATCCTGGCGGGGGGACGTCGTGGCTCCTCTGATCCGCGACCTCGGAGTGGTGCTCGCGATGCGCAACGACCCGCAGACCGTCCGCATGGTTTTCAATGCCCAGATCGGCAAGGCCGGACCTCCCATGGACGGCAAGGATTTGCACATCGGCGATTTCAGCTGGGGCATCCTCCCGGCTGCGGCGCCTCTCTCGATTTCTTCGTTGACCGCTGCGGGGGTGGCCATGGCCTTCGCGCGGGAGGGTTCGCGGCGCGTGGCGATCTCCTTCATAGGCGAGGGAGGCTCCTCTCTGGGCGAATGGCACGAGGCGATCAACCTGTGCGCCGCGCGCAGACTGCCAGCCATATTCTGTGTGGAGAACAACCAGACGGCGCTCTCGACACCCACACCGGAGCAATCGGCGGCGCGCGTGTTCGCGGAGAAGGCGGCAGGCTACGGGATTCCGGGCGTCACTCTCGACGGGAGCGACCCGGAGGCGATCGCGGCGGCCTTCACCTGGGCGGCCAAGCGGGCGCGGGCAGGCCTCGGCCCCACGTTGATCGAGCTCGTTTGCCTGCGCATCTGCGGCCACGCGCACCATGACGACATGCTCTATTTGGGCAAGGAGCCTCCGATCTCCTGGGGCTATCCTCCCCTCTTCGAATCCGGCTACGCCGACCGCGCACTCTACGAGTTCTGGTCGCGCCGCGATCCGATCGGAACCTACGCCGCGAGACTCGAGGCCGAGGGTCTCATCGCCCGTGGCGACCTCCAGCGCTTCCAGCAGGAAGCCGAGGCCTTGGTCGAGGCCGAGGCACAGAAAGTGATCGCGGCTCCCTGGCCTCGGGCCGAGCTTGCCGGGGAAGGGGTCTTTGCGAACGATCCTTCCCGCACCCAAAGGGAGCCGCTCGATCTCGCGGCGCGCGCCCGGGCCATGCCCTCCCGGCCGAAGCTCGAGCCCGGACCCGCCTTCGATCCGAAAGGGAAGACCTTCCTCGAAGCCGTCGCGATGGGTGTCGGGGACGCGTTGCGGTCGGACCCCCGGGTCTTCCTCTACGGCGAGGACGTCGGCGGCAAGTACGGGAACGCCTTTCTTCTGCTGCGTCCGCTCTTGAAAGAGTTCGGAAACCGCATCGTGAACTCGCCGCTGGCCGAAGGAGCGGTCCTGGGCGTTTGCGTGGGCGCGGCCCTGGCCGGACAGAGGCCGATCGGCGAGATGCAATTCAACGACTTCGTGGCCCTGGGATTTAACCAGCTGGTCAACAACGCCGCCAAGATCCGTTATCGCTGGGGCGGCTCAGTTCCCATGGTCGTCCGGATGCCCTGGGGCGGACTGCGCCACGCCGGCCCCTTCCACAGCCAGAACACGGAGGCGTGGTTCTACCGGACGCCGGGCATCAAGATCGTTGTGCCCTCGACGCCCCATGACGCGCGCGCGCTTCTTCTTGCGGCCGTGGCCGATCCCGACCCCGTGCTCTTCTATGAGCACATTGCGCTCTACCGAGACCCCCGCATCAAGCAGCTTCTTCCCGAGAAGCCTCCGAAACCGCTCCCGCTCGGAAAGGCCGCGCTGCGGCGTGAAGGTTCGCAGCTCGCGATCGTCTCCTACGGCGCCTACGTGCACGGTGCCCTGCGCGTGGCCGACAAACTCTCCAGGGACGGGATCGAGGCCGCGGTGCTGGATCTCCGAAGCCTCGTCCCCCTCGATCGTCCGGCGCTGCTGGCTCTGGCTGCCCATTGTAGCCGGGTCCTGATCGTTCACGAGGACACGCGCACGGGCGGCATTGGCGAAAGCCTCGCGGCCGTGATCCAGGAGGAAGCCTTCGAGCATCTGGATGCCCCGGTGCGAATCCTCGGCGCCCTGGACACGCCCGTGCCCTATTCTCCGCCTCTGGAAGAGTACTTCCTGCCCTCCGAGGAGCAGATCGAGCGCGCCGCCCGGCTGCTCGTGGCTTACTGAGTCACGGCCCACGCCTGTCGAAGGAAACCCCAATCTCCGCCAGCGCCGTGGAGCCGACAGTTCGCAAGATCCTTCACGTGGACATGGACGCCTTCTACGCGTCCGTCGAGCAGCGGGACGACCCGAAGCTGCGCGGAAGACCCGTCGCGGTCGGCGGCAGACCCGAGAGCCGCGGCGTCGTCGCGGCGGCAAGCTACGAGGCGCGGAAGTTCGGCGTGCGCTCCGCCATTCCCATGTCCCAGGCCGTGCGGCTTTGCGCCGGGCTCGTCATCGTGCCGCCGGATTTTGCGCGATACAAGGCCGTTTCGGATCAGGTCTTCTCGATTTTTCGCAGCGTCACGCCTCTGGTCGAGCCGCTGTCGCTCGACGAGGCTTATCTGGATGTGACCGAGAACGCGCTTGGTTTCTCACTCGGTGTGGAAGTCGCGCGGCACATCAAGACGCGTG
>JBOGJN010000163.1:0-7827 GCA_050745445.1 Thermoanaerobaculia bacterium | reverse complement strand
CGTTCCCGTTGCTCTGCGACACGAAGCGCGAGATGGGAATGGCCTACGGCGCCTGCGACTCGCCCACGGCCGGCTTCGCGGCTCGGATCACCTGCGTCATCGGCCCGGACGGGAAGATCCTGCAGGTCCATCCCCAGGTATCGCCGAAGACGCATCCGACGGAGCTGCTCGAGGCGCTGTAGGGCCTCCCTCTCCCCACGGGAGAGGGACGGGGTGAGGGGCGGACCTTCGCCGAGGCAAGACTCGCCTGACCGAGGCGGCAGTTTTCCCCTCACCCTCTCTAGGCGGGGATCTTTGCTCACGCTGAGAAAACCTCTTCCGGGTCTAAGCCGAATACCCTCCCGCTCGCCGGCGGCCGGGAACCACGACCGTCCCGCGGTTCGCACCCTTTCGAAAGCGGACCGCTCTCGCGGCCTCGGTCTAAAGCACTCTGTCCCCGGAAGATAGTCTCGCGACAGACTGAATCAAGAGCATCGGACAGAACGCCCCGCCTGAAACGGGCAGCTGTGCACGCGAACTTTGTTTTCCACAGATGTCCCTAAAACGGCGCTTTCCGCCCGCTTTATCAGGTGAGGGGGTGCTGTGGGCACCAAACGGCAATTCCGAGGTTCCAAAGAGGGACGGGTCGGGCCACATTCATTGCCGCCCGGGCTACTCGATCAGATCGATGAGTACTTCATGGTCTCTCTAGGACGAGAATCGCCACCGCGTGTGTCAGAGCTTGCTCGCCTGCTCGGGCTGAGGCTGAACTCCTTCGTGGAGACATTTCATTCTGCCGCGGGAACGACTCCCTCCGGCTACTTGAAGAGGCGACAGGTCGATGCGGCGAGGCTGCTGCTGTTCCGAGCGACCATGACTGTGGACAGAGTGGGATACGCTGCGGGCTTCGGAACCCGACGAACCTTCTTCCGCGCCTTCCGAAAACATACGGGCCTGTCGCCAGCGCTTTATCGCAAACGCGTTCGAAATGGCCCTAGTTTCCAGAAGCGCGACTGAGTATCGTCAACGGAAAACCGACTCTCGAAGGGAGGATCACGTGAAGTCTCAAAGGTCCACCGCGCTGCTTGTGGTTCTGCTTTTTCTTTCCGGATTGGGTATCGCCCAGGTCGCGCTGGGATTGCCACCATATGGAGGCGCAGCCGATTTCTACAGTGATGATACATACACCGACTTGGTGGGCGGCTGGAGCTATACCTGCATTGGAGCTCCTGATCAGTGGGGCACGACTACTAGTTACGCCATCGTCTACGGAGACTTTCCCTGCAATCCAGCCGATTCCCCCTGTCCGAATGGCGGATGCTGGAGTAACGCATTACACAAGCTCTATTGTTGCCCATAGATAATTCCCTGCCACGTGACTCGCCATCGCTTGGCGGTCAGTGACGCTCGCCCGGTATACTCTCCTCGAGCGGCTGGCCGCTGGCACCTTTGTGGCGGTGTTTGGCGCGTTGCTGATATACAATCAGTCTCTGAGGACACGCTGTCAGCAACTGATCAGCGCGAGAGGAGATCCGCAGGCGACTGAGGCCGAGCCGCTGTCGACTGGCGACTCGATTCTCCGGTTCCAGTTCCTCACCGAAGCTGAGAATCCTATATCCCCGACACTCTTATTGGGAAGGCCGGCGACGATCTTCTATTTTTTTAAGCGGGGCTGCCCGACGTGCGAGGCGCAGTCTAAGGACTGGGTAGATTACTTCGCACTCTACGGCTACGACGACGTAGTGTTCATCTCCACCGATCTCGTTCGTAGCTCGAAGGAGTGGCCAGGTGTAGAGCCGCAGAGGCTCCGCTCGTTCCGACTTGTGCGCGATCGCGCGGCCCGCGCGAGAATCCGCTTCGTTCCCCAGATAGTGCTGATAGATTCTTGCGGCATCGTGCGGGGTAACTTCAGGAGCGTCCGCAATGCTGCTGAGGCGCTCAGAAGGGCGTCTGAGCCAACGAAGTCTAGCGGGCGCCGGGACACTGCGGCCTCCCCCTTGGCCTAGATTGAGCCGATGAATAGAGTTCGGCACGATATGATGGGCACGGAATGAAGTTGGGGCGTATTCGGTGAATGGTGGCGAACCCTTTTCAACGGTGCAAGACAGAAGGCCGGTGCGCGGATAGGCGCCGTGTGCGAGCTGCTGCCGGCTCTTTTTGACCTGGATGAGGTTGCGGGGGACGCCATGGCATCTTGCAAGCGTTGCTGCCTGGATGCCCGACGACGAGAGCCACGGTAAAGCGATGCAGCGATGTCTTTGTTATGTCTTCTTCTTGGGGTTGCTGGCTAGTGCCGGGCTGGCTCAGACGAAGAAGCAGGAGCCGGGCTTCACCGAGCGCGTCGATGTCAATCTCCGAACGATCGTAGCGATCGTTACCGACACCGGAGGGCGGCTTCTTGCCAGACCGCTCTCGGCGGAGGACGTTGAGGTCCTGGAGGGCGGCACTCCCGCCCAGATCATCAGCCTGGAGCCAGCCGGCGGATCAACAAGGCGCCGGGCAGCCGCTCCGAGCGGCCCGACGACGGCAGAGTCCGCCACCGTTGTCGGCCCCGCGGAGATCAAGCGAATTCTCTACTTCGACTCCTCGCTTCTGCGCCGCGGATCGGCTCAGAGGGTGCTGGACGGAGTTCTGAAGAACCTCGACAGCCTTCTGGCGGGCGGCCCCCTGGAGATCGTCGTGGCCGATCCCGATCCAAAGGTCCTCTTGGCCGCCACCCGCGACGCGACTCGCTGTCGTGGCGCCCTCAGGTCCTCACTCGCCGCACGACTCAACCGCGATCGTCTCCAGCAGATTCGGATTGCCTTTTTGAAGGACGAGAGCTTGATGATCAACAAGAGCGGCCAGGTTTCCGGACCGGCCCGAGCCGCACAAGTCCGCGCGGCTATGCAGGAGGAGGTTCAAGTCATTCGACACTCCTTCGGTCGACTCGGGGAGTGGGCATCGGCTCGCGTCACTCGGGGCCCGGCGATCCTGTTTCTCGTCATCGACGGATTTGACTCGGATGTCTCCGAGTTCTATCGCAACTGGATCGACGCCGCCGCGGCTCTGCAGCTGAAGCAGGAATTCGGCTATGTGGGCCGGAAGCTGGTCGCCGACATCTCGGTCCTCCTGGCCAGTCGAGGCTTGCTGGCCATTCCCATCGCCGCGGTCGCCGCCGAAGTTACATTCACGACGGATGCCGCCACCCTCGGAGTGCGGCCGCACAACGACGTGAGAACCCAAGTCAGTGGGCCCTCTCCGTTCCTGTTCGCTCGACCGATCGAGCCCTTGAGTGAAATCGCCGAAACGACCGGCGGCGAGGTCGCCACCCGCCCCGACCGTTTTGGGGAGGTCCTCGACCGGCTCGCGGGGGCCGTCGCCATTACCTACCGGATGGAACGGCCTCCCGACGGCAAGACTCGCAAGCTGTCCGTGCGCTGTCTGCGCCCGGGCGTCGTCCTGCGCGCCGCGCGCTCGGCCGTCGCGGGCACGGCCGACGCCGCCGCGCGCACAGTCGAGGCGCTGGAGAAGCCCGTTCCCCGGGGGGATCTTCCCGTGACGGCCAGTGTTGAGCCGTTGGGTACCACGTCGAACAACAAGCGCACAGCGATGCTTCACGTCTCGGTCGAGCTCGTTGGCCTTCTCGAAAGCATCCGCAGGGCCGGGCCGGCGCGTTTTCGCGTCACTGTGGCGTTCGATGACAAGGAAGGGTCGCCCACGGTCCATCAGCAGGAGTTCGACGTCACTCGGCCCGGTGTCGGCACGGTATGGAGGTACGACGCCGAGCTTCAGGGCCTGCCCGGCGGCGGACGCGTTGCCGTTACGGTCGAGGAGCTGACGACGGGAGCCCGGGGCACGGCCCTGGTGGACCTTCCCGGCGCCGCCGGCGAAAGCGGCTATCCGACCGGCGCGCCCCGGAAGGCGACGCCAGGAGGAGACGAGATCCCCGCCGCGTTCGAGATTGTCGAGTCCACGACCCGGACGAGTGCAAAGGGAGCGGCATCGGTCTCGGCAAAGCTGCATGTCACGGTCGAGACCGAAACTCTTCTGCCGGCCATTGCCCGGGCCGGGGGATGGCGCCTCCGTTTGACCGTCGAAGCGGAGGGCCCCAACTACCGCGCCGTGGTCGCCAAGTCGGAGCTGTCGCTTCCGTTCGACATCGCCATCGACCACTGGGACTTCTTCGTTCCGATGACGTGGCCAGCCAACGCCGACCGCCTGTTGGTGACCCTCCAGGAGCCGACCAGCGGCCCTCATGCGAGCGCGGTCCTCGAGCTCGCCAGGCAGCGGTGACCCGTGGAGATCCTCACCTACCCGGTGGGTCTCCTGATCGGGCTCCTGCCGGTCGTTCTCGACCTGGGAGACCGGCCCGAGCCGGCGCACCTCTTGCTCGACGGCAGGCCGGTTTGCGCCGTGACCGTGCGAGCGTCCACCTGCACCGTCGACCTCGGCCCGGACCCGCTGATCCACCGGCTCGAGCTGATCCGCACGGATCAGGCTGGCCGGATGACTGAGCGCCTGAGCCGCTGGATCAACAAGCCTGGCGTCGAAGCGGAGGTTCGCGCGAACGGCCGCTGCCAGGAATCGACACGCCGCTGCGATTTTGCAATCGCGTGGGCCCACCCCGGCAAGCTCGACCCCTCTTCCTTGACGCTCTCGCTCGATGGGCAAGCCGTGTCGAACGCGGTGACGCCCGTGGTCAGCCTCGGCTTCCCGCATGCCCAACCGCCCCAGATCCTGAGCGTCGAAGCGGCGTTTCCCGATGGGAGGCGCGCCACGGTCACGCAGCTTCTGCGGGGATCGTTTTCGGAGACAGCCGAAGCCGCTCTGCAGGCGGTTCCGATCGATGTCGATCCAGATATCCCCGCTGCGCAGATCGGCGACATCCTCAAACAGGCCGAGTGGAGCATCGAGGCAATAGAACAGAAGGACTTCGAAGTCGTTTTCGTCGTCGAGCCACGGGCGCTGGACCTGCTGCCCAATCTCGTTGCGTCGGCCGTGGGGAGAGTGACTCTGTATGCAGGTCCGCTCGCGGACGCTGCGCACATACGAGTGTTGATCCCCGATGAAGTGATCACCTCATTCGATGCCCTGTCTGGCCCCCAGGATGACCTTGCGCTGCAGGGCGCACACCGCCCCGTCAGCACCGTCTCGTGGTTACGGCGACTGATTCTCGCTCCACGAAATGTCGGCTTGGTTCGCCGAGTTCGGACGGCGGACGCCGTGGCAGTCGCCGGCCAGGCTCTCGGAGGCTCTCCCCGGCGCCGGATCATCGTCCTGATCGTCGGCGGCGGGGAGGAGGATCGGAGCTCCTACTCGCCCGCGCAGGCCCAAGCGTACCTGTCCGAGACGCTCGTTCCATTGGTTGTCTGGCGAATCGGCAACGACGCCGTACCCGGCTGGCCGCAAGGCCGTGTCGTGCGATCCCCTGCCGACTTCGCCGCAGGAGTCGCGCAGGTCCGCCGCGCGCTCGACCGTCAACACGTGACATGGATCCGCGGGTCCTTGAATCCGCACACCTTCCGCCCGGAGCTTCCACGCGGGATTCGCATCGCCGGAAGACGCGGAGCCGATCTCGACAATTCTCGCGTAGCAATCAAACCGAAGCAGACGGAGGCCAAGGCGATCGGCCCCGATGGAGGAACCGTCTACGCACTGGCCGCAGACGCGGGCGACATCGTGTTCGCCGGGACCAATGGCGGCGTCTTCCGGTCGGAAGACGGCGGCCGGCATTGGATGTCCGCGTCGGAAGGCCTGGGTGATCGGCGCGTGCGCGAGCTCGCCGTCCATCGCGGCCGCCCGGGCCGACTCTACGCAGGGACGGAGTCCGGTCTCTTCGTCAGCTCGGACGGCGCGAAGAGTTGGCGGAGCCCGGAGCTCCCCGGAAAGCGCGTAACCGCCATCGGGATCGATTCCTCGGCGCCCGAGACGCTTTATGTCGGGACTGCAGGCGAGGGTCTCTGGCGCAGCGTTGATGACGCCAAAACGTGGGAGCCGGCGCTGCCCGGCCTCACCATTGAAGCTGTCTTCGTCGAACCGGGCTCTCAGACCGTTCTGGCTGCGGTCGGCGGACGCATTCTCCGCCGCGACGAACGGGGTCAGTGGCCCGCCTGCGCCGCTCCGGCCGGCCGGGTCGTCGCCTTCTTCGGCGGCAGGACACGCGGTGAGGCTCTGTACGCGGCCACGGACACGGACGGCTTGCTCCGCAGCGACGACCTGGGAAAGACGTGGCGGTCGGCAGCACTCCGGTCGACCCCGATAACCGATCTCGTCGGCACGGCCAGGCGTCCCTCCTGGCTTTACGCGGCCGGTCTCGACGGTGTGTTTTCGAGCACGGATGGCGCAGTGAGTTGGAAGCTTGCGCGAATCGGTGCCGTGCTCGGTCTGGCGATCACCGGAGGGGATGACCCGTCCCTACTTGCGGGAACCGCTCGCGGTGTCCTGAGGTTGGAGGCGGGTACCGAGCGGTGGAGCGAATCGAACGATGGGCTGACCGCCAGCCAGGTCTACGCGGTCGCGCTCGATCCAAAGGCCCCTTCCGTGATTCGAGCGGGCACGCTCCGAGGGCTCCAGCGCACGGCGAATGACGGCGCTCACTGGCTCGCCATGAACCCGGGCTCGAGCGAGATCACTATCTACGCGCTGGCGATCGCCAAACCCTCTCAAACGCTCTTCGGCGGTTCAGGAGCCCTGGGCGTCGGGACGGAGGAGGATGACAGTTGGACTCTCTTTCCGACACATGGCGCCTATGCCTTCGCCGCCGACCCGTTCGACCCTTCCATCCTCATGGCGGCGACCGCAGAGGGCGTGGTCCGGACTACGGACGGAGGACTGAGCTGGCGCAGCACAGCTCGAGGTTTTTCGAAGACCATTCCAGTCGCCCTCGCCGCGGATCCGAAGCACCAGGGCGTCTTCTATGCGGGCACCACCGATAGCGGCATCTTCCAGACGACCGATTCGGGTCGGCAGTGGAAGAGGGGCGGCCGCGAGCTCCAGCGAGCCATCGTCAGATGCCTTGCCGTCGACCCTGCCGACGCGGATGTGATCTATGCGGGGACCGACGGCGGAATCTTCGTGAGCACGAACGGGACTCGGGCCTGGTCGTTTCACAAGCTCGGCGGGCTGTCGGTTCACTCCATAGCCATCGACCCGACGGACGGAGGAACCGTCTACGCCGGAACCACACAGGGGCTGTTCCAGAGCAAGGATGCCGGCAAAACCTGGACACGTACTCCCGGCGCGCCCGTTCAGGCTACCGTGACCGCAATTGCCCTCGACGGGGCACAGCGACGCCTCGTGCTGGGCACGCTTGGAACAGGCGTGCAGATCCTACCCTTGAGCCAATCGAAGCCGAACTGACGCGGCGAAAGCCTTCGCTCTGCGTGGACGCGGTCGATTGAATTCGTGTACTGAAAATCCAGGGTCGATGACGCCGACACAATGGGATTCTAATTATGCTCGGAATCCATCGACACCCAACTGATACCGGCCTCGAGCCTCTCTAACCCTCTCCCGGAGGGAGAGGGGACAGGATGCGCTCGTAGAACTCAATCGCCTGCGCGGCGAACTTTTCGGCGGTGAATTCGAGCGCCCGTCGGCGCGCCGCCTCGCCCATGCGGGCGCGCAGCGCGGCGTCCTGGCGCAGGCGCCCGAGGGCACCGGCGAGGCCGGGCACGTCCCGGGCCACCAGCCCTTCGACGCCGTCGGTCATCAAGTCCTCGACGCCGGGCACGTCGAGGGCAAGGACGGGCCGGCCCGAAGCCATCGCCTCGAGGATGGCGCGTTGGCCCTGCTGGGAGCCGGAGGCCGCGAAGACGAAGACGTCCATCGCCCGGTAGAGGTCGGGCAGGAGGCCCTCCTGGTAGC
>JBOGJN010000162.1:0-3666 GCA_050745445.1 Thermoanaerobaculia bacterium | reverse complement strand
ACCACCACGGAGCTGTTGCCGCCGAATGCGAAGGAGTTGGAGATCGCGATTCGCACGTCGGCCTGGCGCGCCTCGTTGGGCACGTAGTCCAGGTCGCAAGCGGGGTCGGGGTTCTCGTAGTGGATGGTCGGGGGGATCCACCCCTGGGTCAGCGTCAGGACCGTGGCCACCGCCTCGATCGCTCCCGAGGCACAGAGGCAGTGCCCGATCATGGATTTGACGGAAGAAACCGGGATCTGGCGGGCCCGGGGGCCAAGCGCCGCCTTCAAGGCCGCCGTTTCGGCCGAGTCGTTTTGCGGCGTGGCGGTGCCATGCGCATTGACGTAGTCCACATCCTCGGGAGAGACGCGTGCCGAATCGAGCGCCGCCGTGATCGTCCGGCCGCCGGCCGCTCCGGTCGGGTCGGGGGCGGTCATGTGGAATGCATCCGAGGTCACGCCGTAGCCGAGAAATTCCGCCAGCATTGGAGCTCCCCGGCGGCGTGCGTGTTGCCTTTCCTCGAAGACCAGGATTCCCGCCGCCTCGCCGATCGAGAGCCCCTTGCGTTCCCGGTCGAAGGGGCGGCACGGCTCCGGATCCACCGAACGCAGAGAGTTGAACCCTCCGTAGGTCAGGCGGGCCAGCACGTCGGAGCCCCCGGTCAGCACGACATCCGCGAGCCCCGCGACGATCGCGTCGTGAGCGAAGCCCATCGCGTTGGCGGAGGAGGAGCAGGCAGTCGTGATCGTGGACTTGATGCCCTCGAGGCCGAACCGCTGGGCGACCCGGTCCGTGATGGCGTCGGGGAGGTGGTTCAAGACGCGGGACGGGCGGGCAGGGCGGCCCTTCAGGTAGCGCTCGAAAAACTCTTCCGAGTCGAGCAGCCCGGAGGTGCCTCCTCCGAGCATGACCCCGACCCGGGTGGGGTCCTCCCGTGACAAGTCGAGGCCCGACTGTTTGACCGCCTCGGCAGCGGCGGCAAGCCCCATGCGGTCGGCGCGTGACATCCGGCGTTTCTCCGCGGCGCTCAAGAACCCGTCAGGAATCTCCGTAACCTCGGCCGCCGTCTGCGTCCGGTAAGAGGACGCGTCAAAAAGCGAGATGGGGCGGATCCCGCACTCGCCCGCGAGCAGGTTTCTCCAAAAGGCCGGTACGTTGGTTCCGATGGACGTCACGGCGCCGATGCCCGCCACGATGACGCGGCGCTCCTTGCTCATTTCGCGAGGATTGTGACACAGGCCGTATCGTGACACGTAAAACGTGAAACGTGAAAGGTGAGGGGGAATGGAAAGCGGAGCTTCGTTTGACGTTTTACGCTTAACGTTTGACGACTGCGATTCAGGCATAATCCGGCCATGTCCGAACGCGTGGACTGGAATACCTACTTCATGAACATCGCGCGCCAGGCCTCCACACGTTCGACTTGCCCTCGCAAACACGTGGGGGCCGTCATCGTGCGGGACCGCACGGTCCTCTCAACCGGCTACAACGGGTCGATCCGAGGACTTCCCCACTGCGAAGATGTGGGCTGCGCGATGGAAGAGGGCCACTGTGTCGCGACCGTTCACGCGGAGGCGAACGCGATTCTCCAGGCAGCCCGCAATGGCGTTTCGGTGGCCGGCGGCGAACTCTATACGACGGCGAGTCCCTGCTGGTCCTGCTTCAAGCTGATCGCGAACGCGGGTGTCTCGCGGATCTACTACGGTGAGTTTTACCGCGACCAGAGGTCTCTGGCTGTGGCACGAGAGGCGGGCATCGAGCTCGTAGACCTCAAACGGGACAACAGAGGTCCGGCCTGACAAGGCTGACGCGGCTTGACGTTGCCGGTTTCCTCGAGCCGTGTCCGGCGCGGCACTGGCTCCACACGGTCGAAACCGTCAAGAGCCATTCGGGCCGCAGCGCCTAGGGTTCCCCCGCGTCTTTTTTTCGCGAGGATCCCGCGGCCGCGGTCTCCTTCTCCACGTCGAGCATGTGCAGGCACTCTTCCAGGCGCGCGCGCGGGCCGGCGGTCATTTGGAAGAAGCGGCAGCCCAGCCCTCGGTCCGGTTCCGAAGCCACGCGAACCACGATCGCCTCTGCCACCACGGTGCTGCCGGCCTTGCGGCTGGGCACATCAAAGGAGACCTCCAGGCGCGCGCCGATCGGCTGCCGGACCGGCGTGCGGATGAAGAATCCGCCGAGCGAGAGATCCCGGAGGTTTCCGTTGTGTTGCGCGCCGTCGCGCCAGAACGTGACGGGCCAGCCCACGGAGGCACGGGCCGCGTCCCGGGGGGACAGACGCAGGTGCTTGCGGACGCTGTCGAAGATCGCGGCCTCCTCGAGCGGCTTGGGAAGGCATTCGTTGGCACCGGCCCGCCGCGCGTCGGCCTCGCCGGTCGCGCTGGAGGAGACGACCACAATCGGTGTGCGCGCGCAGTGGCTGTCTGCCTTGAGCACGCGGCAGACATCGATGCCCGTCATCCCGGACATCTCCGCGTCGAGGACGATCAGATCTGGCTTCTCGCGACGGGCGACGTTCAAGGCATCGGTTCCGTTGCCGGCGGTCAACAGGCGGCACTGGGTGCGGCGTTCGAGGATCTCGCCGATCGCCCGGAAAAGGCCGGTGTCGTCGACAAGGAGAATCGAATGCATTCTTTTTCGACCATTATACAAAGCGGAGGGCCGGAGGGTGTCGGGGAGGGCTGCGAAGAGGCGTGAAAAAGCCGTTTCGAGCCGTGGAAGCTCCCGTCGGGCTAGCGAGGAGGCAGAACACGCGGGCGGATCACGACGTCCCCGTGGAGCACGTTCGGGGGCGAGGCCAGGACGTACAGGAGGGCGCGCGTGGCCTCTTGCGAGGAAAGCATCTGCGGACGGTCGAGTGTCGTTCGGAATCGGTCGAAGAACTCCGTGTCGGTTGAGCCGGGACAGAGATTGGTCACGCGAATGTTGTCGGGCTTCAATTCCTCCTGGAGCGCGCGGGAGAAAGCCGCGAGCCCCGCCTTGACCGCACAGTAGACTGTTCCCTCGGCGAAGCCTTCCAGACCCGCGATCGAGGAGACGTTGACGATGTCGGAAGGGGCGCCGCGCTTCAAGGCGTCGAGCGCCGCCTGCGTCAGGTAGATCGCCGCGGCCAGGTTCGTCTCGATCATCTCCACGATCTCCACGCGCCGGATCTCCGAGAGCGGTGCCCGGTAGCCGAGCCCCGCGTTGTTGATCAGAATCTCGAGCTTCTTGTAGCGCGCCAGGGCCACGTCCACCAGATCATAGAGGGCGGGGACGCTTCGCACGTCTGTAACGTGATAGGCGGCCTCCCCGCCGGCCGCGGCGATCTCGTCGCCGACGCGCCGCAAGTTTTCCTCGCGGCGCGCGGCGAGGAAGACCTTGACACCCGATCGCGCCAGAGCGACCGCGAAGGCGTGCCCCAGGCCGGACGACGCGCCGGTGATCAGCGCGACTTTGCCCCGAAGCGACTGTTCCGCCATGCCCTGTCTGGCCAAGTTCTCAGCTCTTGGCAGAATGCGTAAGCAAGTGCTTACCTATTCTCAATTCACAACTCACAATTCACAACTCAGAAATCACATTATCATTCGCCGCGCATGGACACGATCACCCACGGCATCGCGGGTTCGGTCCTGACCAGGACGCTGGCAGGGCGGCTGGAGACACGGGCCGCGCTCGTCGTGGGAGGCCTCGCGGCGATGGTGCCGG
>JBOGJN010000161.1:0-2787 GCA_050745445.1 Thermoanaerobaculia bacterium | reverse complement strand
GCCCTCTGCGATGGCCGGCAGACCTGGATCGGCGGCATCCAGCAGCACATCGAGCAGGCGGGGATCCATTCGGGAGACTCCTTCTCGGTTCTGCCGGCCTGGAAGCTCACGCAGGAGGGACTCGTGGAGATCCGCGCCGCGACACGCCTTCTCGCGGAGGCGCTCGAGGTCCGAGGCCTCGTCAACATCCAGTTCGCCAGCCAGCGCGGGGTCCTGCACGTTCTCGAGGTCAACCCCCGCGCCTCACGCACCGTGCCCTTTGTTTCGAAGGCGATCGGGGTTCCCATGGCGCGCGCGGCGGCGCTCTTGGCGGCCGGGCGCTCCCTCGAGTCTCTGGGCCTTCCTCCCGAGCGCGATCCGGTGGACTTCTTCATCAAGGCGCCGGTCTTTCCCTTCCGGAAGTTCCCGGGCGAGGACACGCTGCTCGGCCCCGAGATGAAGTCCACCGGCGAGGTCATGGCCATCTCGCCCCGTTTCGGCGACGCCTTCGCCAAGGCGTGCGAGGCGGTGGGCGCGCGGCTGCCGCTTTCGGGCCGTGCCTTTCTGACCGTCAATCCGAACGACAAGCAGGCGCTCCTTCCGATCGCGCGGGAGCTTCACGACTTGAAGTTCGAGCTCTGCGCCACCGAGGGGACCTGCGCCGCGCTGGCGCAGGCCGGGATCCGGGCCGAGAGGGTCTTCAAGGTCAACGAGGGGCGCCCAAACGCGGTGGACCAGATGGAGGCGGGTCAGATTCAGCTCGTGATCAACACGCCTCTGGGGCGAGAGTCGCACTACGATGAGACCGCCATTCGCGCGGCCGCCCTCCGCCTCGCCATCCCCTGTCTGACGACGCTTTCGGCCTCCGCCGCGGCGGTGGAAGGAATCCGCGCGTGGCAGGAGGAGGCGACGGGTGTCGCCGCGCTGCAGGAGTATCACCGGGGATGAACGGCGGGGCCTTGTCGTCCCGCGGCAAGTAGAATCCGCCTCGATGGAGTTCCAGTTCCACCCGGGTTCCGGCCGAGCGACCGTCAGGACCCTCTCGCTCGGGTCTAGGGGGCAGCGCGCGCTCGTCGCGCTCGCGGCGGCGCTGGCTTCTCTCGCGGTCTCCCTCTTCGTGACCGTTCCCGTCGTGACCATGCGTCTTCTCCGGCAGCAGGACAGCGCGCGGGTTGCGCAGGAAGGCAAGACGCGGCGGGCCGAGCGCGCAAGGCTTGCCGGACGGGCCGAGACCCTGAGGAGACGGGTCTTGAACCGCGGCGACCTGTTCAACCGGGTCGCCTTTCTTTACGCCATCCCGTCGGGAGAGTGGCCGCAGATCCTGAACCCGGAGCGGGCCATCCTCTCCAAGGCCGGCCCCGAGCAGACCGTGGCGGTGGTCGGGCACTACTTGCTCGGCCTCGAGAGGGGCCGCGTCCTGCTCTCCGAGCGCGAGCAGTCCGACGCGGACCTTCCCAACCGGGTTCCGGCCATTCTTCCGTTTGCCGGACAGCCCTTCGAGCCCGGCGCCTATTTCGGCCCGCGGGTCTCTCCCTGGACAGGGGAAGAGGAGTTCTTTCCGGGCGTGGACATCGCCGCGCCCGGGGGCTCGCCGGTCGTGGCGCCGGGTTCGGGCACCGTGGTCTTCGCCGGCGCGGTCCGCCACTCGCTCGCCGGCTGGTTCTGGCGCCTGGGCAAGGTGGTGGTGATCTCACACGGGCGGGCCGGCGCCACCGTCTACGGCCACCTCTCGAAGATCGACGTGCGCCGCGGGCAGCGGGTCCACAGGGGGGACCGCGTGGGAGCCGTCGGGGCCACGGGGTGGGCGCTCTCGCCGCAGCTTCACTACGAGTACTGGCGGTGGACGGGGGAGCAGCTGCGCCCGAGCGATCCGCTCTTTGCCGGTCTGGACAGCCGGCTCGGACGCCTCATGTCGCTGGAGCAAATGGAGGCCACCTCCGCGCCGGGGCCGCTCGGTCCTCTTCCCGGAATCGGGATCAGAGCCGCCGAGGCCGGAGGTCCCGTGACCTCCCCGGCCGCCCCGCCGCGCCGTCTGCGCAAACGGACGATCTAGCCTGTCCTAGTCTGGGGTCAGATCTTCATGATACATTATGAAGTCCTAGTATGGGGTCGGACCTTCATGATACGTTATGGGGATGGCGCGGCCGTTGAGGCTGGAGTACCCGGGGGCGGTCTATCACGTGACCAGCCGGGGTCAGGAGCGTCGGGCGATCTTCCGGGACGATGCGGATCGTGAGGATTTCCGGAAGGCGCTGGGCTCCGTGGCAAGGGACCACGGATGGATTCTTCACGCCTACTGTTTGACGGGTAATCGCTACGATCTGCTGTTGGAGACGCCCGCGCCCAATCTGGCCCTGGGGATGAAGGCCTTGAACGGTCGGTACACGCAGAGGTTCAACCGCCGGCATCGTCGGAGTGGGCACCTCCTGGAGGGGCGGTACAAGTCGATTCTGGTGCAGAAGGAGTCGCATCTGCTGGAGCTTTGCCGCTACGTGGTCCTGAGCCCTGTTCGGGCCGGGATGGTGCGGAGGCCTGGCGACTGGCCATGGAGCAGTTACCGGTCAACCGCGGGGCTTGCCGCCGGTCCGTCGTGGCTGGAGCTGGATTGGGCGCTTTCGCAGTTTGGGCGGCGGCGCGAGGCCGCTCGCCGGGAGTACCGGCGGTTCGTGGCAGCGGGCCGAGGCGTCGAATCTCCTTTGGAGAAGGTGCGTCATCAGGTGTTCCTTGGCGACGACGGGTTCCTTCGGAGGATGACCCGGCGGATCGGGGCCAGGCGGGAGGATTCGGAGATCCCGGTGAGGCAGAGGC
>JBOGJN010000160.1:0-2336 GCA_050745445.1 Thermoanaerobaculia bacterium | reverse complement strand
CGGAAAGCGTCACGGTCCGGCGCGGATCTTCGTCCTCCGGTTTTTCGCTCAACACCTCGCGAGTCCGTTCCAGACACGCCAGCGCCTCGGTGAGCTGCGCGCCGAGAGAGACGATCTGGGAAATCGGCGCCATGAAAAACCCGAGGAAGATCGTATAGGTGAAAAAACCGCCCAGCGTCATCCTTCCCGCCAGAATCTGCTCTGCCCCGAAGTAAATTACGGCGGCGCCAGCCCCCCCGAGAAGAAGGGTCGAGGAGAGACCCATTGTCGAGATGGCCGTCAGCGTCTTGATCACATTGTCGAGCAGCCGCTCGACCCCGCCGGCGAACACGTCCGCCTCGCGCGCCTCGGCGCTGTAACCCTTGACAACTCGAACGCCCGAGAGGGATTCGGTGAGGCGCCCCGTCACCTCGGCGTAGATCTGGCCGCGTTGGCGGTAGAAGGGTCGCATCTTCGAGAAAGCCCGCCGGAAGACAACGCCAAAGAAAAGGAAAAACGAGAGCGCGATGACGGTCATGGGCACACTGATCGAGAAGAGCACGAAGAGAGCGATGGCCGCCGTGAGCGCCCCTCCGGCGAAGTCGAGGAGGCCCGTCCCGATCAAGTTCCGAATTCCTTCGATATCGTTCATGATCCGGGAGACGAGGGATCCGGTCTTGTTCGAATCGAAGTAGGCGACGGGCAGCCGTCCCATGTGTGCCTGGACGCGGCAGCGAAGCTCGGCGGTGACACGTTGAGCCGCCCGAGAGAGCAGTTGAGTCAGCGCAAACGAGGTCACCGCTTTGACGGCCGTCGCTGCGAGGACCGTGGCGACTAACGCAAGCAGCAGGTCGCTCCGGCGTTTCATCACGATGTCATCGACGAAGAACATGGTCGAGGCGGGCAGGACCAGCCCGCAGACCCGGTTGATGGCCATGAGGGCCAGGCCCAGAGCGAAAAGCCACCGGCGCGGCTTGACCAGCGACCAGACCTCCGGGAGGAGCGCTCTGACCCGCTGCGACCTGGTGAGCTCCGAGCGTCCCGCCCGCGGCCCCGAAGCTCTCATGCGCGAATCTTCTCATGACCCGCGCCAACTCCCTGTGGTAAAATAGTCGAACAGGTGTCTAAAACTCACGTTTCCAATCAGGTCTTTGTGAAGGCCGGGGCCTTCGCTACCCGTGTGCTGGCCGGGCAAACAATCCTGGTCCCCGTCAAAGGCAACGCGGCCGACCTCGACTCGATCTATACCCTGGACGAAGTGGCATCGAGAATCTGGGGTCTCATGGACGCTCGAGCGACGATCGGCCAGATCGCCGACACTCTCGAACAGGAGTTCGAAGTTGCTCCGGAGCAAGCGCTCGAGGACGTGGTCGGCTTTCTCGCATCTCTCCAGGCTGAAGGCCTGATAGAGCCGCGCCTCGAAGGCGAAAAGTGAACGTGGAAACGGTCAGCTATTCCGATTTCAGCCTGGGCCTCCACCAGCGCGTCGCCTCCGTCGCGGGCGGGAGGGTACCGGTCAACGGGGCGATCGAGATCACACGGCGTTGTCCCCTGGACTGTGAGCATTGTTACAACAATCTCCCGATGGCCGATCCAGAAGCCCGGCGCCGGGAGTTGAGCTACGAGGAGCACTGCCGGTTGCTCGACGAGATCGCCGACGCGGGTTGTTTCTGGCTCCTGTTCACGGGGGGAGAGATCTTCGCCCGGAGAGACTTTCTCGACATCTACACGTATGCCAAGAAGAAGGGTTTCTTAATCACCCTTTTCACCAACGGGACCATCATCACCCCGAAGATCGCCGACTATCTGGCCGAGTGGCCCCCGTTCGCCATCGAGATCACCCTTTACGGGCGCACCCAGGAAACCTACGAGCGGCTCACCTGCGTGCCGGGCTCTTACGACCGATGTCTGCGAGGGATCAACCTGCTGCTCGAACGAGGCCTCCCGCTTGCCTTGAAGACCGTCGCCGTCACGATCAACAAGCACGAGGTCTGGGAGATGAAGAGATTCGCGGAAGAGGACCTCGGTGTGGAGTTCAAGTTCGACGCCATGATCAACCCGCGAATCGACTGCTCCCAGAGCCCGCTTGCCGTGCGGCTCAAGCCGGAAGAGATCGTCGACCTGGATCTGCAGGATCCCGGGCGAGTGGCGGAATGGAAGAGGTTTGGCGCCCAGTTCGTCGGCCCCGTCCACACACCGGAGAAGAGCGACGAGGTCTACCACTGCGGCGGCGGGATCAACACCTTCGCGATCGATCCGTACGGGCAAATGAGCATCTGTGTCCTCTCGCATTTCGACATGTTCGATCTGCGCGGGGGGAGCTTCCGGGAAGGCTGGGAAAGTTTCCTGCAGAAGGT
>JBOGJN010000159.1:0-4176 GCA_050745445.1 Thermoanaerobaculia bacterium | reverse complement strand
GCAGCACGGAACCGATGCCGAGCGCGCCCAGGGCCAGAAAGATCAGGACCTTCACCAGGGCGCCGAGATTGGGAACCCATTTGGAGACCTCGAGCCGTACGACGCCGAGCCCCACGGTCAGCCAGGTCAGCACGATCGCGATGCCCGCCTCCTGCCAGATCGAGCGCCGGGGCAAAAAGATCGTCTCGAACGTGCCCGCAAAGATGAGGTAGACGGAAGGAATCCAGTAGGCGTTGTTGATCCAGTAGAGCCAGGCCGCCATGGACCCTCAGCGCGGCCCGAAGGCCTCGCGCACCCAGACATAGACGCCACCCTCCCCCGGCCAGGCGGCGCCGAGCTCCGCCGTGATCAGCCCATACGGCACGAAGAAGAGGACCATGGTGATCGCCCACCAGGAAAACCAGGCAACGCCCATGGAAGCCGCCGAGGCAAGCGTGTCGAGCGTGAGGATGGCGCAAACCGAGAAGAGAACCAGGTCGGTGTAACCGAGAACGCGTTTGAGCGTCGGGGGTGTCGGGCTCGCCGCGGCGGCGGCCTCTCCTTTTCTTTCGCTCATGTCCTCGGCGCAGCGCTCATCTCATCGACTGGCGAGGGCCTGACAGACACAGGAAGACGGAGCCCCCAGCGGGTCAGGACCATATCACCGCAAAGCTCGGTGCCATCGCGACTTCCGCGTATCCCGACGACCCTTCTGGCCGCCGTGGCAGCCCCATGATAGGCTCGCGTCTCCTTCGTCACGTCCGCTCTAGGTCACTTCATCATGCCCCGATCGATCGTCTTGAAGACCGCCGTCCCCGGCCCCGCTTCGGCCGCGCTCGGGGAGCGCCGCGTCCAGAACGTGCCGCGTGGGATCGCCCACTGGACGCCGATCTTTGCCGCGCGCGCAGAGGGGGCGCTCGTCGAGGACGTGGACGGCAACCGATTCATCGACTTTGCAGGCGGCATCGGAACCCTGAACGTCGGCCACGCGAATCCCTCCGTGGTCCAGGCCGCGACCGAGCAGCTGACCCGGCTGACCCACACCGCCTTCAGCGTCGCGATGTACGAAGGTTACGTCGCTCTGGCCGAGAAGTTGAACCGCGTCACGCCCGGAGCCTTTCCCAAGAAGACGCTGCTCGCCAACAGCGGCGCCGAGGCGGTCGAGAACGCTGTCAAGATCGCGCGGCATTTCACGGGGCGGGAGGCAGCGGTCGTTTTCGAGCACGCGTTCCACGGACGCACGCTCTTGACGATGAGCATGACGAGCAAGGTCCGGCCCTACAAGTTCGGCTTCGGGCCCTTCGCGCCCGAGATCTATCGCCTCCCCTATCCCACCGCGTCCCGGGGCCCCTCGGCCGAAGCGCGTGCGAACGGTGCGGGCGCCGCCCTCGAGGAGTTTTTCAGCGTGCACGTCGCGGCCGAGAAGGTGGCCTGCGTGGTCCTGGAGCTGGTCCTGGGCGAAGGCGGCTTCCTGGTCGCGCCGCCCGACTACGTCAAGACACTCGAACGATTCTGCCGCGAGCACGGCGTCCTGCTCGTCATCGACGAGATTCAGACGGGCTTCGGAAGGACCGGCAAGATGTTCGCCTGTGAGCATTACGGGATCGCTCCCGATCTGATCACGATGGCCAAGTCTCTCGGGGGCGGTCTGCCGATCGCCGCGGTGACCGGCCGGGCCGAGATCATGGACAGCCCACAGGCGGGAGGCCTCGGCGGAACCTACGGCGGCAACCCGGTGGCATGCGCCGCCGCGCTCGCTTCGATCGAGTTTCTCGAGAGACACCGCCTGGCCGAGCGAGCCGAGGCGATCGGCCGGACGGTCCGAGAACGGTTTTTGCGCCTGGCCGACCGTCTCCCATTCATCGGGGACGTTCGGGGCTTGGGCGCGATGCAGGCGATGGAGCTGGTCAAGGATCGCGCGGCCAAGGAGCCCGACAAGGAACGAACGAACCGCGTCATCCGGAAGGCGTACGAAAACGGGCTGATTCTGATCTCCGCGGGCACGCATGGAAACGTGATCCGCACGCTGATGCCCCTCGTGATCAGCGACGATCAACTGCAGGAGGGGCTGGACGCCCTCGAGTATGCGCTCAGTTAGCAGGCCCCGGGGGCCGGGCTCCGGTTTGGACTCTCTCGGCCGCCGTTCGCGAAGCGAATGCCTGCGGCCGAAAGTTGAATGGGGTCACTCATGAACACACAGGAAATCATCCAGGAGTCCCAGCGCTGGCTGGACATCATCTCCGCGAAGGAGCTGTCCGAAGAGCAGAAGGTAAAGATCGTCGCAGACACCGTTGACAACTTTTCCTTTTACTACAACCGGGGATATCTCGATTACCGAAAGTCGGTCATCGAGATGCGCGAGAGCCCGGCCCTGGAGTGGGAGGGGCAGGGTTCGGCCTTCCAGGACATCATGGGCCGAAGCTTCATCGACTGCCTGGGTGGCTACGGGATCTACAGCGCCGGGATCTGCCATCCCAAGATCGTCAAGGCGGTTGCCGACCAGTTGGCCCGAATGCCCCTCTCGAGCCAGGAGCTCCTCGACCCCTTGCGGGGCGCCCTGGCGGAGCTCCTGGGCGAGATCGCACCCGGGGACCTGCAGTACTCCTTCTTCATAAACAACGGCACCGACGCCGTCGAAGGCGCCATCAAGCTCGCCCGGCTCTACACCGGCAAGACCGACTTCATCAGCTCTCTGCGGGGTTTCCACGGAAAGAGCTGCGGCTCCTTGAGCCTGCTCGGCAAGTGGGAGTACCGGGAGCCTTTCCTGCCGCTCTTGTCCGGCATCCGTTTTGTCGAGTTCGGCGACGCCGACGCCGTCATCGACGAGTTGTACAAGGCGGACGCCACCGGAAAGGGCGTCGCCGCCGTGATCATGGAGCCGATCCAGGGAGAGGCCGGCGCCATCGTGCCCCCAAACGATTTCTGGCCCCGGATCCGCAAGGCCTGCGACGAATACGGGGCCCTGCTCATCGCGGACGAGGTCCAGACGGGGCTCGGCCGGACGGGGAAGCTCTTCGGCGTCGAACACTGGAACACGGTGCCGGACATCATGTGCCTGGGCAAGGCGCTCGGAGGCGGTGTCATGCCGCTCTCCGCCTTCATCTCGACGCCGAAGATCTGGAACGTCCTCGAAAGCAACCCCTTCATCCACACCTCGACCTTCGGGGGCAATCCCCTCGCCTGCGCCGCGGGAATCGCGGCCGTCAACGTGACCCTCGAGGAGAATCTGCCCAAGCAGGCCGACCGCAAGGGAAAGTATCTGCTGGGGCAGCTCATCGCCCTGCAGATGAACTTCGACCGGATCATCCGAAGGGCAAGCGGCAAGGGACTGCTGCTGGGGCTCGAATTCGCAAACAAGGAGATCGGCTACAAGGTCGTGGCGGGGCTTTTCCGGCGTGGCGTGCTCGTGGCGGGCACGCTGACCAACTCGAAGGTCGTTCGGATCGAACCGGCGTTGAACATCCCCGATCCGCTGATCGGCAAGGTGCTCGATGCACTCGAAGACACGTTGAAAGAGATCGACGAGACGACTCCGGTCATCGAGCCGGACGCCGAGGAATGAGAAACGAGTTGTGAATTGTGAGTTGTGTCCATGAATAAGAGGCAACCGGTGGACGCCCTGTTCACAAGCCACAAATCGCAAATCACAAATTCCTCATGAATGTTCTCGTTCTCGGGGCGGCGGGGGGGATGGCGGCCGTCGTCATCAGAGACTTGCTCGCCTTCGCCCCCGAGATCTCCATCACCGCGGCGGACATGCGGACGATCGAGCCGGGCGACCCGCGTGTGCGCCCCGCGGCCGTGGATGTTCGCGATGAGGAGGCCACGGCCCGGCTGGCCGCCGGGCACGACGTCCTCCTAAATTGCGTCACCTACTATTTCAATGTCCCGGTGATGCGCGCCGCTCTGCGGGCGCGCGTGCCTTATGCCGACCTGGGCGGTCTCTATCACGGCACCCTCAAGCAGTTCGGTCTGCACGAGGAATTCGTGCGCGCGGGCATCCCGGCCGTCCTGGGAATGGGATCCACGCCGGGCATTACGAACGTCCTGGCGGGCGCGCTGGCAGGCGGGCTCGACCGGGTCGAAGCCATCCACGTCCGGGTCGGTTGTATCGACGGGTCAGCCACGGGGGTCCTCCCGGTGCCCTACGCGCTCGACACGGTGCTCGACGAGTTCTCTCTGGAGCCGATGGTTTTC
>JBOGJN010000158.1:0-1118 GCA_050745445.1 Thermoanaerobaculia bacterium | reverse complement strand
CGCGCGGCGGAATCTTCCCCTCCCGGTCGATGGCGTCGGAGTCCACCTCCTCGACCAGGAATCGCTCGAGGCGTTCATAAAAGACGCGGAACTCCGGCCGCTCGGGGGGCGCCTCGGGAAAGGGATGAACGAGATTGAGCCGGAAGTTGCCGAGAAAGAGCTCCTTCAAGAAGCTCGGCGCCTGCCACTCGGTCTCGCGGGCTTCCTCGGCGACCCGCCGGGCCTCCTGCTCGCTGACCGGTTTGGTCGCGTCGCCGCTCATTTCAATCGAGAACTTTACCATTCTGAAATAGCCCCGGCTCAACGCCCGCACGGAGTTATGGTTGTCATCCTGAGCGAAGCGAAGGATCTGCGCCGAGCATTCCCGCCTAGGACGAGAGCAGATTCTTCGTCGCTTCGCTCCTCAGAATGACAGGATGAAAGTCATCAGAATGACAGGATGAAAGTCATCAGAATGACAAGGTGAGAATCCTCAGAATGACAGTGTAAGAAGCGCACGATGCCAAACAAGTACCTCTCCTACGATGGCGAGCGCGCTCCGAAAGTCCGCGAGATGTTCTCGCGGCTGGCCCGGCGGTACGACCTCATCAACGATGTCATGAGCCTTGGCCTGCATCGGATCTGGAAGCGGCAGACGGTCCGCCTCGCCCTGGAGGGCCGAGGCACCGCGCGGGTGCTCGATCTTTGCTGCGGGACCGGCGACATGTGCTTCCTGGCGGAGGCGATCGGGCCCGACGGGACACGCGTCGTCGGAGCCGACTTCACGCTGCCGATGCTCGCGGTTGGAAGAAGACGCAAGATCCAGCGGCATCGGAAGACCCATCTTCTCCAGGCCGATGCGCTCCATCTGCCTTTCCGAAACACGAGTTTTGACGCCATCACCGTCGGCTACGGCCTGCGCAACATTGCGGATCCCGAGGCCGCGCTCGGTGAGATGCGGCGCGTGCTCGCTCCTGGGGGTCGGGCCGTGATCCTCGATTTCGGTAAACCCGATAACCCGGTGGTCCGTGCCCTCTACCAGGCTTTTCTCCGGACGATGATGCCGGCCGTGGGCTGGCTCTTCCACGGCGATCCGGAGACCTATCTCTACATCCCCGAGTCCTTGAAACGCTTTCCCG
>JBOGJN010000157.1:0-2255 GCA_050745445.1 Thermoanaerobaculia bacterium | reverse complement strand
CCGTAAAATGGGAAACGTAAAACGGGAAACGAACCCCGGTCCACGTTCCGCTTTGTTCGCTCTAACGCCCCTCGTTTTCCGTTTCCCGTTTCCCGTTTTCCGGCTCAAGCTGTTTTCCGCCGCGTCTTCGCCTTGTGCTGCTCACCGCGGTAGATCCATGTTTTCACTCCGATCTTTCCGTAGGTCGTATTGGCTTCCGCAAAACCGTAATCGATGTCGGCCTTCAGCGTGTGGAGCGGCAGCCGCCCTTCCTGATACCACTCCGCCCGCGCGATCTCGGCGCCGTTTAACCGCCCCGCGCAACGGATCTTGATGCCCTGCGCCCCGAACCGAAAGGCGGACTCGATCCCCTTCTTCATGGCGCGGCGGAATGCCACTCGCCTCTCGAGCTGCAGGGCGATCGACTCCGCCACGAGCTGCGCGTCGGTCTCCGGGCGCTGGATCTCGATGATGTTGATGTGGACCTCGGCCTTCGTGCGTTTCTGCAGTTCGTCACGCAACTTGTCCACTTCGGCGCCCCGTTTGCCGATGATGATGCCGGGCCGCGAGGTCTGGATGTTGATCTTCAGCCGGTCCGCGAAACGCTCGATGTCCACCTCGGACACACCGGCGTGAGACAAACGGGCCTTCAACTCCTTGCGGAGCTTCAAGTCCTCGTGCAGGAATCTCTTGTAATCCTTCCCCGCGAACCATCGTGAGTGCCAGGTCCGGTTAAAACCCAGCCGGAATCCGTAGGGATGAACCTTCTGGCCCATGCGACTGCTTATCCTCCTGCCTCGGACGTCCCGTCCGAGAGTTCGATCGTCAAGTGGCTCTTGCGGTGAAGCACCCGGTGGGCGCGGCCCATCGGGGCCGGCCGCACCCGCTTTTCCTGCGGCCCCTTGTCCACAAAGATCTTGCGGATCACCAGATCGTCCACGTCCAAATGCGTCTGCTTCTGCTCGGCGTTGGCGACCGCGGACTTCAAGGTTTTCAGGATGTCCCGGGCCGCCACCTTGTTGGAGCCGCTCAGGATCGCGACCGCGTCATTGACGGACTTGCCGCGTACAAGGTCCACGACCAGGCGCACCTTCTGCGCCGAGCCCTTCATGTACTTGAGCGTCGCCGTCGCTTTCATGCAGTTAACCCTTGGCGGGTGGGCCGGCTGCAGGAGCGGCCGGAGCGCCCGGAGCACCCGCCGGAGGAGGCGCTCCCGGAGCCGTCACCGGCCTGCCCGCCACCGCCGCGCCCGCCTCCGCCGCCTTCTTGCCCCCGTGTCCCTTGAAAATCCGCGTTGGTGAAAACTCGCCCAGCCGGTGGCCGACCATGTTCTCCCCGATGTAGACAGGAATGAACTTGCGCCCGTTGTGCACCGCGATCGTATGTCCCACCATGTCGGGGATGATCGTCGAGCGGCGGGACCAGGTCTTGACGACCTTCTTCTCTCGCGAGGCGTTCAACGCCGCCACCTTGTTCATCAGATGGTGATCCACGAAAGGGCCCTTCTTGACCGAACGCGCCATGGTTGATCCTCAAGCCTTCGACTTGCGCCTGCGGATGATGAAGCCATCCGTGCGCTTGTTATTTCGGGTCTTCAAGCCCTTCGTCTTCCATCCCCAGGGGGAGGTGGGATGCCTTCCGCCCGAGGTTTTCCCTTCGCCGCCCCCCATGGGATGGTCCACCGGATTCATCGAGACGCCCCGGTTGTGCGGGCGGAAGCCCAACCAACGGTTCCGACCCGCTTTGCCGATGGACACGTTCTCATGCTCGAGGTTGCCCACCTGGCCGATCGTGGCGTAACAGTCGATGTGAATCTCGCGCACCTCGCCCGAAGGCAGACGCACCTGCGCGTAGGCCCCTTCCTTGGCCATCAACTGCGCCGCGGTGCCCGCCGAACGGACGAGCTGGCCTCCCTTGCCGCGCCGCAGCTCGATGTTGTGAATCGTCGTGCCGAGCGGGATCCCCTTCAAGGGGAGAGCGTTGCCCGGCAGGATGTCTGCGGCCGGTCCCGAGACCACCTGGGCCCCGACCTGGAGGCCGTTGGGCGCCAGGATGTATCGCTTTTCGCCATCGGCGTAGTGCAGCAGCGCAATCCGCGCCGTCCGGTTCGGGTCGTACTCGATCGTCGCGACCCGGGCGGGAATCCCGGTCTTGTCACGGCGAAAGTCGATCAGGCGGAACAGCCGCTTGTGGCCGCCCCCCATGAACCGGGAGGTCGTTCGGCCCTGGTTGTTGCGTCCGCCGGTCGCGCGCAGGCCGACCGTGAGGCTCTTTTC